>JAFLUN010000032.1:0-9686 GCA_022508785.1 Oscillospiraceae bacterium | reverse complement strand
GCCTTTTCTTCGCGGATTTTTGCTTTCATTGCCTCTTCCTCAGCCTTGATTGCGGCAGCCTCTTCTGCATCTGCCTGAAGCTTTGCCTCGTGTCTTGCCTTAGCTTCATCGTAAAGAGCTTCAATCTCATCAAGGTGAGTGTAATTCTCAGCCTGCTCAATAATCCGTTTTGCGTCCATATAAGGCTTTGCAGCACGGTTGAAGATTACGTGACGGTTAACCTCTTCCTTTTCATCCGCTTTTGCAACTTTTCTCTGGAAAGTAACATCTTTGATTTCCGCCTTGATTTCTGCTGCCTTTGCGGAATCCTTAGCAGCCTTTGCTTCACCGAGTGCTTTACTTAACTCGCTGAGCTTAATATCACAGTTGTCCTGGCGCTCAAAAATACCTTCAAGAATTGAATAATCAGGTTCTTTAAATTCTTCGCCGTTTGAGAAATGCTTTTCAATTTCCTTGCAAGCGGTAATCTTGTTCTTTGCAAATTGAATAGCAAAACTTCTGTATTCTTTTTCGTCCTCAGTGTCTTTAGGCATAGCCTTTGCAGTCGCAAGCTCTTCCTTTGCAGAGCCTATATCCATAGTCAAAAGCCCTGCAAGACCGCCTGCATACACTTCCTTTGACGCTCTGAGCTGTGCCTGGTAGAAGGGAGTTTGGAATTTTACAAGTTCTTTGCCTACCATAGCGGCAATCTCAATATTTTCGTTTCTTTCAAGGATTTCGCGGTATTGCTTTTTTGCAATTATTCTTTTACCCTCGTCCTTGATTTTTCTGTAATAATCTTTGCTGATTTCAGTAATTTCAGCATTTTGGAGTTCTCTTGTTTCATTGATAATATCGATAGCTTCAACAAGGTCGCCGTCATTAAGAACTCCGTTGCCGTAGTCCTCAAACAGTGCGCGGACTTTAAGAACACGGACAACAAATTTTTGCTTTTTCTCATTAAAATCATACCAAAGATACGGAATGACATTCAGCAAAGCACCGACTGCCGATACGATAATCAGAACATGCAAAAGGTTTATAAGAATGTTCGTGTCATAGAGCGCCGAATAGGAGTTAGTGTAATTGTCTTGACCGTTTGCAAGCTGCTCTGAAAGGATTTCACCTACGGTTTTTCCGTCGCCCAGCATTCTGTTAAGAATTTCCGGATTAGAGGTTACTGCAATTGCATTTTCTTTCGTTATTCCGCCTTTTTCATAAATAACGGGCAGTACGGAGGAGGTGAGCAGAGCAATAACCGTACCTATGGTGGAAACGGCAGAGAACATACCGTCAATACGCTCGCCCGTTTTGTACTGTTGATAGTCGCGTATATCTGCCTGAATTGAAGGGTTAAGAATATGGGCAAAAGCGCCGACAAATCCATTCAGGTAAAGACACATAAGCACAAGCCAAATGGTAAGACCGTTGATTTTTGATGTGGCGGGCAGCATTAAAAGGATAAATATAATATTGAAAATATTTGTAACGACAAGCACCGTTTTTTTACCCCATTTGCGAATGCATATGGGAGCCAGCAGCATACCCCAAAGAGCTGAGTTGCCGTAAAGCGTAACAATAATACCGTAGGCGTCTCCCGAAGCGGCGCCGCCGTAGTTATACAGCCAATAAAGAATATTGGAATAGGATGCTTCCAAAAAGCCTATCCAAGTAGCAAGCGAAATTATCCAAAAATATTTATTCTTGGCAACGGCTTTGAGCGCATCTAAAAATTTTATCTGTACAACGTGCGTTTTTGCCTGAATTATCTTTTCTTCCGTATATTTATAAACAACGATACAAAGAAGTATTCCGAATACGCCGAGTATGGGATAAAGCAACCTGTAAACGCGAATGTCGGTCGAGTTGGAATGGAAAATGTTTTTTGCAATGATAGGCGTGAACAAATTGACCAGTGACGGTGCAAATGAATAAACTACGCTTTTAACAGCCGAAACATCCGCTCTTTCCTGTGAATTCGGCGAGAGCACGTGGATAAGATTTTCATATGCATCATAGAAGAAATAATAAAAGAACAGCAGGATAAAGTTAAACAGCATTATGAGCGCACATTTCGCCACATATGCCTTGGATTCACCGAAAATTGTACCCTGTCCCAAAATGGATTCAAGCATATTATACGGGAACCAAACCATTAGAATACATACAATAGCAGTAGGCAGTGCCATTGATACTATGTACGGACGGTATTTACCTGCTTTGTTGCGCGTGTTGTCGATTATGTTAGCACGAACACCCGTAAGCGGAATATTCGCAAGCACCGAAATAACGTACATAACGTACATATCCGTAGGGTCAACGCCCAACGTGCTTGAAATCAAAGTGTTATTTACTCCCAATAAACACGCAGTGCCTATCGTGATGATCATATACGCGCCGATTCCGCCGCCGGAATACGCCGCAATCTCACGGAAGGTCATATGGCGACCTGTCATAGGCTTTTTCCAATAGGCTTTTACGTCAGATAAAATACCCTTGGCTTTTTGAACTAATTGCATAAATCCACTCCTAAATAAAGATAGTAGTATTTTATCATAAGCGTAAGCGTCATGATAAAATTTCGTCCATCTTTGCCGGTATGCCGTAAGGCAGAGGCAAAGGGACATAAAATCTAAAATAAATGCTCGCATTTATTTTAACATAAACGCACCGCTTATTCAACAAAACTAAATATGTTTTAAAGAGTACGAAGTGCCAATTTTTATGTCACTTTTTTGTGCATTTTGTATTGACAAATTTTAAATAAAATAAGATAATATTATATATACTGATATTTCATTCCATAATAAAGGAGAGTGATAATTGTGGAAAGCTACCGAAGTACTAAAGCAGAACCGCCGAGTGAAATTGCATTTTCGCAGTTGTCACTTTGTACGGTTCACTCACTTAATACAATTTAAAAGGAGTGAAAACCATGGATGAAATGTTTGAAACAGTAGTCGAAAACATTAAAACACTTCTGCGTGATAAGAATTGGGCAAAACTCAAAATAATTCTTGAGGATATGAACGAGCAGGACATTGCCGAATTGTTTATGGAGCTTGAGGAGAGGGAGCTGACTTTAATTTACAGGCTTCTTCCCAAAGAGCTTGCCGCAGAGGTTTTTGTTAATATGGAGCCGGAGTATCAGGAGGCGCTTATCCGCGCTTTTTCGGACTCGGAGCTTCGTGAAGTTTTAGACGAGCTTTATGTTGACGACGCCGTTGATATGATCGAGGAAATGCCCGCAACCCTCGTTAAGCGTATTTTGAATCATACTGACCCTGAAATGCGCAAGAGCATAAATGAAATATTGCGTTACCCTGAGGATTCGGCAGGCAGTATTATGACTACCGAATACGTTGACCTTAAGCGTAATATGACCGTTTCGGATGCATTTACCCGTATTCGCAGAACAGGCAGTGATAAAGAAACGATATACACATGCTACGTTACCGACAGTAAGCGCAAGCTTAAAGGCGTTGTAACCGCAAAAGAACTTTTGCTTTCCGATGAAAACAATTTGATTCGCGATATAATGGAAACCAATTTGATTTCCGTTACAACGATGGAGGATAAAGAGGTTGTAGCCGATCTGTTCCAAAAATATGACTTTTTGGCTTTGCCTGTTGTAGATACGGAAAGCAGACTGGTCGGAATTATTACGGTCGACGACGCTATCGACGTTTTGCAGGAAGAAACAACGGAAGATATTGAAAAAATGGCGGCTATTACGCCTACTGATAAGCCGTATCTTAAAATGGGCGTTACCGAAACCTGGAAAAAGCGCTTCCCATGGCTTTTGCTTTTAATGGTATCCGCAACGTTTACGGGAAAAATAATTCAGCATTTCCAAAATGCACTGCAAACCTATGTGATTTTGACGTCTTTTATCCCAATGCTTATGGATACGGGCGGTAACTGCGGCGGTCAGGCATCGGTAACTATCATACGCGGACTGTCACTCGGTGATATCGAGTTTGGTGATATATTTAAGGTAATATGGAAAGAATTTCGTGTTGCCATTCTTTGCGGAATAACCCTTGCAGTTGCAAACTTTTTCAAAATGATGATTGTTGACAGGGTGGGAATTGTTGTTGCGGCTATTGTGTGCGGTACGCTCGTAATGACCATTATAATTGCCAAATTTATCGGCTGTACTTTGCCGATACTTGCAAAAGCCCTGCACCTTGACCCTGCGGTAATGGCAAGCCCGTTTATAACTACTATTGTAGACGCGCTTTCGCTTTTGGTTTATTTTAACATTGCAAAATTAACTTTAAATATTTAAATTAAGTATTTAAAACATTTTTTATCCCATACTTTAACAGGTATGGGATATTTTAATGGTGTAATGTCGATTGACTTTTAATGTCGAATGAAGTATTATATATGTGTATAAAATAGTATTAAAATATTGTGTTAAAGGTGATAAATAGATGAGAAGAATATATAAATTTGTTGCGCTGTCCGCCGTAATGGCAATCATACTGTCAATGCTGTTTATGTTTTCAGCCTCAGCGGCAAGCATTAAATATTCTGTAAAGGGAGCCAGCGGCACAAAAGGCGACACGGTAACTGTAAGCGTTAATCTTTCGTCTGACATTCAAATTTGGGGCGCAAACGTAAGCTTAGGATTTAACCCCAATGAGCTTCAATATGTAAGCTGTTCTAAAGGCGGTTTGGTTTCGGGCGGCAGCCTAAATCCAAGCGGCTCAAGTATAAATTTCTCGGGAATGTACGGTGCTAAAAGCGGAACCGTGTTCACGGTAAAATTTAAAATTTTAAAGGATTCGGGCACATCTTCCCTTACCCTTTCAAGTACGGAAAACACAGACGAAAACGGTAACGTTTATTCCTGCTCGGCGTCGGGCGGTAGCGTTACGGTAGTAAAATCCGTTACGGGCATTTCGCTCAATAATAGCAGTGTTACTCTTAAAAAGGGAGAAACTGCGCAGCTTACCGCAACTGTAACTCCATCGGATGCTACTAACAAAACAGTTAAATACACCTCGTCAAACACAAAGGTTGCAACGGTAACCTCAGGCGGTAAAATAACCGCTGTGGGCGGCGGTACGGCGAAAATTACGGCAACGGCAGGCGGAAAAAGCGCTGTGTGTAATGTAAACGTTCCGGTTGCTCAAACGGGTATTGGTATTTCCGGCTCAAAGGATAAAACAGTAAGCGAAGGCTCAACCTTAAAGCTTACAACGGTAAAGGTTCCTGCCGATGCAACGGATAATTATTCGGTATCTTGGGTCTCTTCCGACAATTCAATAGCAACTGTTTCGGGTAACGGCACGGTTACGGGCGTAAAAATAGGTACGGCCGTTATTACTGCAACTTCAAACGGTTGGACAGCGGTTTATAATATTACAGTTACCGAAAAGACCACTAATGCTGAAGGTGAAAGCACCTCAGAAGAACCCTCAAGCGAGGAGCCAACAAGCGAAGAACCGTCAAGTGAAATGTCAACTGAGCCGACTACCGAAGAAATTACTGCAACGGCAGATAAAGAAAATTCAGAATTTGTAAAAAAAAGCTATCACTATGCAATGCTCGTAATGGTTGCTGTCATAACCGCGCTTGTGACTGTTCCTGCTACGGCGCTTGTTACGTCAAATATCTATAAGAATAAAATCAGGAAAAACGACAGGGATTCATTTGATCCGTGGGGGAATGAGAGGTAAAATATGCTAAATATCGGTTGCCATTTGTCAGCATCTAAAGGCTTTTTGAATATGGGTGAGACTGCAATAGCCCTTGGCGGAAATACATTTCAGTTTTTCACAAGAAATCCCCGCGGCGGAAGCGCAAAGGACATTGACCCTGCGGACGCTCAAGCCCTCATTTCCCTTATGAATGAAAACGGCTTTGCAAAAATCCTTGCCCATGCGCCTTACACGCTCAATGCCTGCGCCAAAGTGCCAAGCATTCGTGAGTTCGCTTATAACACAATGCTTGACGACTTAAAGCGAATGGAATATGTACCTGGGAATATGTATAATTTCCACCCGGGCAGTCACGTAGGGCAGGGAATAGAAACGGGGATTGAGTTAATTGCCGATTTACTTAATTCAATTCTTTGGGAAGAGCAGCAGACAACCGTTTTGCTTGAAACAATGGCAGGCAAGGGCAGTGAGGTAGGCTCTCGGTTTGAGGAGCTTCGTGAGATAATTGACCGTGTAAATTTAGACGGTAAAATCGGCGTTTGTCTTGACACCTGCCACGTTAACGACGCAGGCTATGACATTGTGAATGACCTTGACGGTGTTTTAACTGAATTTGACAAAGTAATAGGTTTAAACAGGCTTCAGGCGCTTCATTTGAATGACAGTAAAAACCCATTGAGTGCACATAAAGACAGGCACGAAAAAATAGGTGAGGGGTATATCGGCAAAGATGCCTTTGAACGAATTGTAAACCACCCCGTGCTCCGTGACTTGCCAATGTTCCTTGAAACTCCCAATGAGCTTGACGGCTATAAAGCGGAAATTGCATTTTTAAAATCTCTTCAAAACATTTGATAGAGATTAGTTTTTAGCAGTTTGTTAGTAGGGGACGATGCCCACATCGTCCCGTTGTTATTTGACTGAGAGAGTTGTTCGGATAAAATAAAAGCGGTAAGAAAATCTTACCGCTTTTTCTTGTGCTTTTAATTATTCAAATTCGTACAAATCAATAACGCTGTCAATTTCCTGCTTTGCAAATTCAAAAAGGTTTTTGCCCAAAGTCGCAAAATCGGGATTTTCGCAAATCATCGAAAAGGCTTTGCCGATTTCAGTGGAAATATCTGCACTCTTGCGAAGCGCAAGATAATAAAAGCTGTATTCTGCACCGTCGTCAAGCCTGTCGTAAAACTCAAATGCACTTGCCTTTACCGTGTCATACATTCTGTTTATTGCCGTGTTTGAAAGGAGAGGTGACGGCAGAGAGTGATTGATGCAGTATTCTGCCGTGAAAGCCAACAAAACCTTGATTTGATACATTATATCGTCGTCAAAATTTAACGGACCTACTTCTTTTGAAAGGTCCTTTATCATTTTTTCTTCGTCAACGAAAATGTCGGCCAAGTGCTGACCCAGAGTTTTTGCCTTTTCAGAGTTACCGTTGCTTCTGTGACGCTTCATTTCGGAAATAACCGAAACCTCGTCAAAATTCTCCTGCGGATGACCTTTATCGTTAAAGATTTTTATATCGCTGTCATCAAACATTATTTAAGTCTCCTTTGCGTTTACGCCTCTGCCTGAGCTTCAGCGTTTTGTGCCAATTTCTTTTGAAGACGCTTTTGCTTTGATTTGTACGTGAGCAAGGCGTGTAATTCGTCGTCGGATGTAGTATAGTCGCCTAATGATACTTTATACTCATTGTAAAGTCCGTGGAAATCGCTTCCGCCCGTAACAAGTATTTTGGCTTTAGATGCCTTTTTGCGCAAAACTTCCTGCTGTTCTTCGTTGGCGCTCGGGTGATTTACCTCAATTCCGTCAATGCCTATTTTAATAAAATCGTCAATATATTCTTCACAGCCTGTAAGATAGGGGTGAGCCAAAACGGCAATTCCGCCGGCTTCGTGAACAGCGTCAATAACGCTCTTTGTGCTTTCGTATTTCGGAGTAATAAGGATACTGTTTTCGCCGTTCTTAGTGAAAAGCTCTTTGTAAAGCTCACCGTTAAAGCAGTCTGCATAACCGCATTCAATAAGTGCCTGCATAATGTGCTTTTTGTAGAGGTTAGTTGAGCCCGTGGCACATTTTGCAATAAATTCCGTGGGGATATTATAGCGCTTTGCAACCTGAAGCATCATAAAATGAGATGCTCTTTTGCGCGCCTGAGAATTACGCTTACAAAGACCCTCAAGCATATCCGGAAAGTCGGGAAGATAGCAAAGAATATGAACGTTTTTATCCGCCTCTTCAAAGGTGGACGACAATTCAACTCCGGGAATAACCTGAAGCCCGTGCCGAGCGCCTATGACCTTTCCTCTGACAGTACCTGCAAGGCAGTCATGGTCTGTTATAGCAATTGTGCCGAGCCCTTTTTTTACGGCAAATGCAATGATTTCCTCAATGCCTAACGAACCGTCAGAAAGTCTTGTGTGACAGTGTAAATCTCCGATCAAAATATATCCCTCCGAAATTAGCGTAAAAAAGGCAAAAACAACCTCAATATATAACATAATTATATACCATGCATATGAAAAAATCAAGTAAAATGTTGAATTTCTGTCAAAAATAGTAATAAATTATCTTAAATTGGGTCAATATATATAAATATTTAATAATATTTCCACGTTTTGCACAAACATTATACAGATAAAAACTGACTAAAGGCAATATATTCTAAATGAGCATTATTTTTAAAGTTATATTCCGTCTAAAGACGGAGTTATATTATTGCCTTGCGGCAATAGTGATATTGAAACTCGACAGTTTCAGAGTTATTTTATTCACCTAAAACTGCCGAAGGCAATAACACTTGTCGAAGACAAATACCACTGCGAAGCAATATAACTCACCGTAAGGTGAATAAAACTGCCCAACTTTCTATAAAGAAAGTTGGGCAATAACCGCTGTTTTTGTAAATGAACTATTAAATTTTTTATTCGTTTATTTTCATTTTCTTGCCGAATCTTATCTGATTTACGATAAAACCGCAGCCGAGAACTAAAATAAGCGGAATAAGAAGAACGATAAGTGCAATCACGCCGATAGCAATAATCGCGGGGCCTTTTTTGCTCGATATCGTGTGTTCAGGCTTCTTTTCCTCGGGAACAGGGCCTTGCTCGCCATCAGCATAATAATGATTTATGGGAAGAACCGTGTTGTAAGCGGGGATTCCGCGGTTGTGAATGAGGGGCTCCACAAAATCGTAAAGACTGTCGGCGGTTTTTATAAGCTTTCTGACGTTTATATGTAACGTGTTGAATATTGAATCGAAAATGCTTATAAGACCCATTGTGATTTTGTAATGAGGATCATCAGGGTCATAAAGGTTATCTCCGCCGTAGAGGTTGAGCACCATTTTAATTATGAAATCAAGCACGCTCTCATCTTTAATGGGTTCCCAATCTTCCTTTTTGAGCCCCGTTTCTTTCTTTGTCCATTTTGCAACGGTACCGATTTTAAGCTTGTTTATTATTTTTGCAATGGGTTTAACAAGCCAGCCGATTTTATAAATAAGCTTTTTCTTTATGGACATTGCCGTTACCATTGTCGCAAAGGTTTCCGTGTCGCCTGCGGCGGCTTTAATCATATCAACAATCATGCCTGCAAGCTGATTTGAAAGGTGATCCTTCATATTTCCGCCCACAAGCTCACAGTCAGGCTTTACCGTTACGAAATCCGTGGTTGTGCTGACTACGTGCTTGTCAGGGTCAAGAACTATTGTACGAATTGTTCCGGGGTAACCGATAGGCGAAGCCGTTGCAATATCGTAAAACGTGTTTCCGCGCTTTGAAACATATTTATCAATGCTATGAATGTGAGTGTGACCCGTAAGCATAAACTGCATACCGAGGTCGGCGTACTGTTCACGGCGGATGTCAAAATCCCCGTGCATATCGTTTTTGCCGATAAGTCCGTAAATTGGCGAGGGGGCAATTAACGGGTGGTGTGTCATTGAAATGATGAACTGACCGTTTTTATGAGCGTCTTCAACCTGAGCTTTCAGCCACGCATAGCAGTCGTCTGAAATTCCGCTTTTACCCG
>JAFLUN010000031.1:19375-20754 GCA_022508785.1 Oscillospiraceae bacterium | reverse complement strand
TGTTTGAATGGTGTAAGCCATTTTCTGCAAAAAGCCTTTCATTGAGAAGGTTATGCTCTCGCTTCTTATGCCGTTTTTGTATTCGCCGTAGTCAACAATATCTGCAAGGAAAATCGTCTGCGACACAAACATTGAAGAAATTCCCACTGAGGCTAAAATGTAGCAAAAGCTAAGGGCGAGGGGGAGCTTAAGCAAGGGGCCGAACACAAACATTAAAGCGTAGCCCAAAATTGCGGTGGAAAGGGAAATGGTGTACGTTGTTCTTTTGGTGAATTTCTTTGAAAGCACGGGGATAACGAGTAAGCCTAAAACAGAGCCAACGGTACCTATAGTCCCGAAAAGCGACTGTGCTTTGGGTTGTCCTAAAGAGTCGTTGAAATAGTAAACCGCCGTAGAGCTTGTCAAATACCAGCCTGCATTTGAAAGCATTGCGAAAAGAATAAACCAACCCAGCTGGTCGTTGGTTTTAATAACGGAAAAGATTTGTTTAAGGCTGAATTTTTTCTTTTCGCCGTAAACAACATTCGTTTCTTTCGTTGTAAGAACGCAAATAAGGGCGAATATTACAAGGCATATTCCGCAAATAATTGCCCATTTTGAAAATCCGCCGGGGGTGTAGCCTTCTTCGGTTTTTTGCTCTAAATCAGAGGCTAATTTCGGCACGATAAGCGGGGTTAAAATTGTGATTATTCCCTGACCCAGCCCTGAAAATGTTCTTGCAACGGTTGCCACGAGATTTCTTTCTTTTTCTTCGCTTGTAAATGACGGAACCATTGACCAGTAAGGAATGTCCGCCATAGTGTTTGTCATTCCCCAAAGTATGTACATAACGGCTATGTAGGTGTAAAGGCGCCAACCGCTCATGCCGAAGGATGTAAATAAAAGAGCCAAAACAACGGCGTTTGAAAGGGCGCCGATAAGTATCCACGGGCGGTATTTACCGAATTTTGTCCGTGTGTTGTCAACTACCGTGCCCATCATAGGGTCATTGATTCCGTCCCAAATGCGGGCTAAGGGTGTGATTATCAAAAGAAATGCGGAATGTATGCCGAGACTTGAAAGATAATAGGAAAGGAAGGAGTAAAACAGACCGTAGCTGAGATCTAAACCTATTGCTCCAACACCGTAGCAGGAGTATTTGCCTAATTTTTTGAAAAATGAATTATTCATTTGCGCTTTCCTCTCTTTCACTTATTACCGCTTCAACAGCCTCGTTTATTTCGTTTTCAATTTCGGGGAAATCGGCACTGAGCTCCCCCTGACGCTCTTTATAAATCACACGGCACCGTGAAATCAGTTGCGCCGCCGCAGAGCCGATGCCGAAAACGAGCATTGCTTTTTTGATTGTTTTTGTGTTTATACTCATTTTTATATCACCT
>JAFLUN010000031.1:9104-19275 GCA_022508785.1 Oscillospiraceae bacterium | reverse complement strand
CTTTTATCAAAATTCGGCTTTTATCCCATTGATTTCGTCAAACTCTTTTAATGCGGACACGGCATATTCCACATCTGTAGGGCAGTCGATATACTCAATTCCCCTCTTTTGCCTCGTTTCATTGCCCTTGCCCGTTATCAAAATTACGCTGTTTCGTCCGCAGTCGAAAATCGCCGTGCGAATAGCCTCGCCTCTGTCGTCAATTATTTTGTATTTACCGCCCACGGATTCAATATGCGTTGCTATTTCCTCGGAAATCTGCCGTATTGGCTCTTCGCCTGCATCCTCTTCCGTAAGATATGACATATATGCGTACTGACCGCTGATTTCGCCTAAATCTTTTCTGCGGATAAATGCTTTTTTGCCGGGACAGCCGTAGACGATAACCACTTTCCTTCCCGGGTATTCCTTTTCAACGGATTTAAAGAGGGTTTCAAATGAAAGGCGGTTGTGAGCGTAGTCAACGATTGCGGTAATGCTTTTGTCTGCGTTTTCGTAAACTTCCATTCGTCCGCTTGATTTTGCAATGTAAAGACCTTTTACGATAAACTCTTCGGGAATATTCAAAGCTGTGCAAACCGCAATGGCGCAAAGAGCGTTTTCAACGTTGAAAAGGCCTGGGATTGTCAGCGTTATTTCTCTTTCAAAATTTTCCGTGCGAACGGTGAAAACCGTGTCACTGCCCGATTTGTGAATATTAAAGCCGTAAACGTCGGCGTTTTCGTCTTTGATGCTGAAGGTTATGAGCTTCGGTGCATTCTCAGCATATTTCATAACCTCGTCTGATTTATCGGAATCAAGATTTACAACGCCTGTTTTGCACTGTGAAAAGATTTTCATTTTGGATTCAAAATAATCCTCAAAGGTTGGGTGCTCAACGTCACTTATGTGGTCAATGCCAATGTTAAGGTAACAGCCCACGTCAAAATTAACGCCGTAAACCCTGCCGTATTTCAGCGCTTGGGAAGAAACTTCCATAACCATATATTTAAGACCCGATTTTGCCGCATTGTCAAAATGGCGGTGCAAATCAAAGGGCTCGGGGGTTGTTAAATGGCTTTCAAAGCTTTCAATTCCGTCAAAGGTATCAATAGACGAAATAACTCCGCACATTTTTTCATTAAGATTTTCAAGATACAGGTCAAGAATATATTTTAGAAAATATGTCGTGGTGCTTTTGCCCTTTGTGCCCGTAATGCCGATGAGAGAAAATTTTTCATAGCACTTTTTGTAGTAAAAAATCGCCATAAGGCACATAGCCTTGCGCACATCAGACACTAAAATGCACGGAATTTCTGCATCGTATTCCGTTTCCGAAACATATGCGACTGCGCCGTTTTTCTCAGCGGATTTCAAATATTCCGCCTTGAAATGAGCGCCTTTGCAAAGAAACAGGGTTCCGCTTTCCAATCTGTTTGAGTCGTAGGAAATGAAATTTATCTCCGTGTTTTCGTCTGCGTCGGAGCTTACAAAAATGCCGTTATCTTTAAAAAGCTTAATATAATCCGCAAGTCGTTCCATTCTTTTCTCCTTTAAGTAGTTACTGATTGATTATAGTGTGCAGATTGCGTAGTCAGATTTTTCGTCAGATTGTATAAAGCTGTCGCAGGTATACTATCGTATATCAAGGCAGATTTGTGCAATATGGCGGAAAATATGCAAGCAAGGTGTGCGCTAAGGCGTCAGCCGTTAATTAGTCAGTGGCTACTTTATATTTTTTCGCCCGTTTCGGCGTCTACAATATCGGTAAATATGCTTCTGTGGGAAGATGAAATTCTTATATCTCTGTGAATTGAGCCGAAATACCATTTTTTGAATTTGCAACCGCCCGAAAGCTCTTCAAAATATGCGTTAAGGGCAGTAACACGGAGCATTTCGCTGTCGTTAAGATTTAAAAAGCTCTTAACCTTTAAGGGCGGCTCGTGGGTGACTATTATATCCATATCATACCCTGCAATTTCAAGATTTTCCGCACCCTCCAAAAGCTCCTCCTGGGTGGGGATTTCCTCTTTCTGCCAGGCATCAACGTCACGGCGAATGTCAATGTCGGAGCTCTCGCCCCCGCCCATTGTGAATATTTTTTTGCCCTCGATTTCAAAAATCTGCCCGCGGAGCATATGGTAAAGATTTCCGTAAATTTTGTGAACCTTACCGCCGTTCCATTCGCTTATTTCGTAATCGTTTAAAAGCTTAAAATTTTCGTGAGTGCCGTCAATAAAGCAGATATTGTATTTTCGGCTTCCGAGATCACGCAAAAATCTTTGCTCTTTTTTGCTGCCGTTCCACAAAAATCCGAAATCTCCGCAAATAATAAGGGTGTCATTTTCGCGAAGCTTCATAAGATTTATTTTTGAAAGTCTGTCACGGTCGCCGTGAGTGTCCCCCGTAATGTAAATCATAAAAAATTCCTTTCAAGGCAATTTATGTTTGAAATTCTGTTTATTTGTGTTATACTCTATATATTAGGTTATATTTAATTATATTGTAATATATTTAACGCTAACTTTCAAGTGGAGGAAAAGCTTTTGAAAAAGATAATTTGTGTTCTGCTGACCGTAAGTTTAATATTGACTGCATTTTTCTCGTTTTCCGTGCCTGCCAGCGCTTCGTTTAACTCGCTTTTAGAGACAGAGGCAGACGTGGTTATGCTTATAAACACCGATACCGGCGATGTTATTTTTGATAAAAACGCTTCAAAGCGAACAGCCCCTGCATCTCTTACAAAAATCGTTACCTGTATGCTCGTTCTTGAAAACTGCGACGATTTAAACACGCTTGTAACGGCAAAGCGTGAATGTATTGAAGGACTTTATGCCCTTAACGCCGCAACGGCAGGAATAGTTGCAGGCGAACAGCTCACGGTGGACGAGCTTTTGCATTGCCTGATGATTCCGTCCGCCGCCGACGCGGCAAATATTCTTGCGGATTTCATAGGCGGAAGTATGGACAATTTCGTAGTAATGATGAACGATTTTGTTAAAAAGCTCGGTTGTGAAAACACGAATTTTATAAACCCCAGCGGTCTTGACAACGGCGACACAAATATGTACACAACTGCCGAGGATCTTTATAAAATCACGTCTTATGCCCTTAAAAATCCGCAGTTTCGCGAGCTTTGCAGTATTTTAAAATATCAGATCAGACCCACTGAAAAGTACCCGAATATAAGATATTTGAATAATACCAACAAAATGCTCAATTCGGCATATAAAGATTATTACTGTCCTTATGTCTACGGCGTTAAAACGGGCACAACGGGTCTTGCAGGCCATTGTGTTATCACAACGGCGTCTAAAAACGGATACAACTATATGCTCATCGTCCTCAATGCGCCTCAGTATGACATTGACAACGACGGAGTTGAAGAAAACGTTGCCTTTACGGACAGTAAAAAGATTTACGAATGGGCATTTAACAATATCGTTCTTACAAAGGTCACTTCAAAAACCGATATTGTGACGGTGGTTGACGTTAAATACAATTGGAAAAAAGACCATATAGCACTCGTTCCCGAAGAGGAGATTTCGGCACTCGTTCCCACCGGAACTGAAACTGCAAGCCTGCAAATCCGCCCCATTGAGAGCGAAACGGCAAAAACCGTTAACGCGCCCATTAAAAAGGGCGACGTAATAGGTAAGGCAGAGGTGCTTTACGGTGACGAGCTTGTGGCAACGGTTAACCTTGTGGCAAGCGAGGACATCAGCGGCTCTGTAATTCTTCGTATCGGGGGATTTTTAGGGTTCCTTTTCCGCACAACAATTATGAAAATTCTTGTCTGCCTTGCGGTTGTACTTCTTGCAGTTTATATTTTGCTTATCGTTCGCAGAAACAGAATCCGCGCCAAAAGAAGAAAACCGAGAAGGATAAAGTAAGTTTAGATGTTAGATATTAGATATTAGACATTAGATATCTGATGTTGGATTGTAGATGATAGACATTTCGCTCCCTCTCAGAGGGAGCTGGCAAAACCGTAGGTTTTGACTGAGGGAGTTATTCTGTAAAACTCCCTCTTTTTTACTCCCTCCGTCACGGCAATGCCGTGCCACCTCCCTCGGTGAGGGAGGTGAAGAGTGGATTTTTTGTAGAGAAGGGTTCCGCTTAAATTGTTTTTACATACTGTAAATTTTCCTTTGTGCACGAATATTTTTCTTTTTTCAGCCGAAAATACTATAAAAATGAAATGTATGAGGCGATTGAAATGAAGAAAAACGAACACACGGGCAAAGATAAAAACAGTATTCATCTTGAAATCTCCGCAGATGCCATTTACGGTGAACCTCAGGATACCTTTGATTTGGTGAACAAATACGGCACTTATAACATTCAGCCCACGGCGGATACGCAAAACAGCTATCCGCAAATTGCGCAGGGGCTTTCAAAAATCGCGGACGAAGAGAGCAAGAAAAAAGATTTTGGTGAAAAATGAGCAGGCGTAAAAGCCTGCTTTTTAATTTACATAATGTACGGTTTAATAAAACCTAAAAAATGCAAATATAATGTTAAATATATTGTCAAAGACCTTAACGTATGGTAAAATGATATCGGTTAAAATTGACCTAACCTTAATGAGAGGAGAAAAGTATGAAAAAGTTTATTGACACTATTGAAGATGCGTGTAAAGATTTTAAATACAGTGAACTTCTTTATCAATACAAAAGAAATCTGCTTGACGAAATGAATGACCGCGCCTGTGACGTACGGCAGGCAGGGCTTACCGATGAAAGCGTTGTTGAGGACCTTATTTTGTCAGAATATCCCGACATCAGAGGGGATTATGAGCGTTATTACGCAAAGGAAAAGCAGCGCAAAAAAGAGAAGCTTCAGCACAAGCTGTTGGTAATAGGTACTCCGCTTTTAATTATTATTTCCGTTGCGGTTTACATAGTTCAGGGCATTTTGTTTGACACCTGGTCAGGCAGATGGCTCATGATTGTGGGCACTGCATTTGCAACGAGCATTTTGTGCGCATTTGCCGGTATCCGGCAGATTTTAAGGCTCAAAAAGATTTTCCACCTGTTGGCAAGGATTTTAAATGCAGGCTCTGTAATGCTCGTGGCGGTGTTTATCTTCCTTTTGTGCGGGGTCACAATAGGCTGGAGCTCAACCTGGCCCATAATTCCGGGCGGCGTTATTGCACTGCTGATTTTAGACCTTGCATTTGCATTCAGGACACACCAAAAATTTGCAATGATAAACACGTTTATTTATATCCCCGCAATTTTCGCAATGCTCTACGTTATTTTGGCGGCATCGGGCGTTGTTACTTGGGGCAAGGGCTGGGCGCTTATATTCCTTGGAATTGCGGTTGACGCCTGTCTTGGAATAGGAATCCTTCTTAACAATGCAAAGTACAAATACAAGCAGGAGGTTGAAGATATATGGAAAGAAAATTAAATGCCGAGCTTTGGGATAAGATGCATTATCTTTTCCGTGACTTCAACGACCGAATGGTGCACGTTGAGCTGCGTTATGATTTTGAAATTGACGTTGAAGCGCTCAAAACCGTTCTTATCTGCTTTTTTGAGAAAGCTCCCGTGCTTCATTCACGCTTTGTTGACAACCATTTCAGCACTCACTGGGAGGTTATGCCTTACAATATAAATGATGTTGTAACGGTTGCATACCCCGAAAACGTTGACGAGGCAGTTGAGAAATTTTTAACTCAGTACATACCCCCCGAAAGTCACCTGCAAATGAAGGTTGCGGTTTTCTTCAAAGACGGAAAAACTACTCTTTGCATTGTTGAAAACCATATGTGTATGGACGGCGGCGACCTTAAATATTTCGTGAAAGCCCTTTGCAAGAATTACAACGACTATGTAAACGAGCATAAAAGCCCCATAGCACTTCGCACGGGCTCACGCTCTTACGAAGAGGTTTATTCAAGTTTTTCACCCACGGAAACGAGAATGGCGAAAAATCTTTATAAAAACGTGTGCGCTAAAGACGACCATTCTTTTCCCCTTACGAATAACAGTATTGCAGACATATCGTTCATAGCGCGCCGTAAAATTGACGAAGAGCGTTTTATGAAAATTAAGGCTGTAGGCAAAAAACACGGCGCTACCATTAACGATATGCTCGTTACTGCGTACTTTTATTCCCTTTACGAGCTTGCAGGCTACAACCCTTACGACAGCGTTACGATATCGTGCGCTATTGACCTTCGCCGTCACATTAAAGACACGGAGGATATGGGAATTACCAACCACACGGCATTTATGCAGTGCAATATTCCCGAGCGCGGACGGGATATTTTCCAGACACTCAATTACGTTGTAAGAAGCGTAAATAAATTTAAAAACGATAAGTTTATGGGACTTTACGGCCTACCCCTTCTTAAATTCGGTTACAGCATTTTGCCCCATACCGCTTCGGAAGAGGTTATTAAAATCGGCTATTCAAACCCGTTGCTTGCAATGAGCAATATCGGTATTCTTGAGGCTGACAAGCTCGCCCTTTCAGGTCACGAGCCGACGGACGCTTTCATGACGGGCGCAGTTAAATACAAGCCGTATGTTCTTCTTTCCGCAACGTCATATAAAAATGTCGTTACCCTTTCAATGTGCGTAAGGGGTAACGAGCAGGACAGACAGATAGTTGAAAATTTCTTCGATTTAATGGAGAAAAACCTTGCGGTACTCACGGGAGATGCCGAGGAATAAGAAAAAGAGATTACGCTCCCTCTAAGAGGGAGCGTAATATATAATCGCTAAAACCTAACATATAAAAACGGGACGATGTGGGCATCGTCCCCTACTTTTTGTCATTTTCTATCAGCAGTCGGTCAACAATTCAAAAATCTTAAACAGTTTTTCTCTGCATTCGCCGTCTGTGTCAAGAAGCGGATTGTATTCAACAACATCTAACGACGAAATCCCACGGGCAATAACCTTTTTGAGTATTCCGTAAACACATTCAAAAGAAAGACCCTTTGGCATAATGTAGCCCGTGGCAGGAAATTCACTGCCGTCAATTGAATCAACGTCAAAGCTTAAGTGAATTTTTTTGTCGCCTATATCCTTTAAAATTTCGTCTAAGACGCGGTCAGCGCCTTTTTCTTTTATGTCATCAGCCGTGTAAAGATGAACGCCCTGTTTTTCGCAAATAACATACTCCTCAGGGTCAATACTGCGCGCGCCTAAAATATAAAGATTTTCGCCGTAAAGGTGAATTTTATTGTCCCCAATGTCCAGCTCCTTGGAGCAAAGACCGAGAGCTTGCGCTAAGGGCATTCCGTGAATGTACCCCGTAAGGGAAGATTCAACCGTGTTAATGTCCGTATGCCCGTCAACGTAAATAACGGCAATGCCGTTAGGCCCCGTAATGTCGGAGAGCGCGGCAATACTGCTCATGGCAAGGGAATGGTCGCCGCCCAAACACACGGGAACAAGACCGTTTAAGTGCCCGTCAAGCATATTGCGGTAATTTTGCCCATTCACGAGCATAACAGTGGAAAGCCCGTGAAGTTTTTTATTTGGCTTTATTTCGGGAGCTTCTCTTTCGCCTTTGAAATCGCGGAAAAGCGCCTTTTCGGAGAAAAGGTCACCAAGTCCGTTCTCTTTGAGCTGTTCGTAAGCGTGCTGAGTGCCGTTTGTGGGCGAGCCGACACAAACGGGAGCTTCACATATTAAATATTTTGCAATGTTTTCGTTGTTCATATTTTTCGCCTTAACCAACAAGGAATTTATATTTTTCAACGCTGTAAAGGGGAATAAGCGGAAGAATTATAGGTGTTTTTTTAACGTAATTCTGATATTCGGGGTCAGCGCCGTAATTTCTGTTTTGGCGGATTTCAAGGCGCCTTGCACCGCCGAACATAATGTAAACAATGCAAACATATCCGATTATTGCGGCGCTCCATTCAACAATGCCGGAGTATATGTTAATGCCCGATACGAAAACGCCGGTCCAGAAAAGGATTTCACCGAAATAGTTGGGGCATCTTACGATTTTGAAAAGCCCCGAATCGCAAAATCTGTGGGGATTTGCCTTTTTCGCCTTAGACTTTTGATGGTCTGAAACGGATTCAACGATTATGCCCAGAGCCATAACAACGGCACCGATAACAGAAAATACATCTGTACCTTTTCCTGCTTTCAGACGGAAGAAAACGGGTGAGATTTGCAAAGTATAAAGGAAAGCGCAGCTAACCCACATAAACACTTTAACGATAAATTTCATTCCCTTGCCGTCTTTTATCTCTTTTTTCATCGCCTTGTTGTATTCGGCACTTTTAATTTCACGCTTTAAAAGGTAACCGCCCAAGCGAATGCCGTAAATAATTAAAAGAACGGCGCAAAGTGCGGGTGCAATGCTTAAATCCCCACGGAACAGAATTAAAAGAGCAATGCCTATGCCTGCAACGGAAAATCCGTAGCCCAATGAAATAAAGTAAAGATATTTGTAAAAGCCCATTGCGCAGATAATCAACGAAACGCATAAAATGATAAGATAGCTCATAAAAAATCTCCTAATATATTTTATTACATGATTTTATTGTATTAGAAAAAGCAAACCGGTTATGAATAATGCCGTGCTGAAATCAAATATTTTTCTTAAATTTTTTAGGCATTTTTAGGCTTACCAATTCCGCAAGGGCGATTTTTACTATATCGGGAATTATGAAAGGAATAACGCAGGCGGAAAGCACCGCAAAAATGCTCATACCGTTGCCTTTGCCTATAAAGAAGTAAAACCATGCCGTGCCCAGCGTATAATAGCTTATCATGGCAATTAAATCGGTTACTACCCTTAAATATTTTGCGTGCTTTTCAAACTTTTCTAAAACAGTAATTACAATTCCGCTGAAAATGAAGCCGAGCATATAACCGCCCGTGGGGCCCATTATTTTGCCTATCCCTGCTCCGAAATTTGAGAACACGGGAAGTCCCGCCGCACCTAAAAGTAAATAAATTATTATTGACGCAGTGCCTCTTTTACCGCCTAAAAAGCGAAGAGCCAAAAATACGCCGAAGGTTTGAAGGGTAAAGGGAATTGCGCCCATGGGGATTGTAATCCATGAGCAAACGCAAATGACCGCAGACATGAGCGCTATCAAAGTTATGTCGAATATTTTGCTTTTATTCATGGTTTATCTCCTTTTTAGTTAATAACACTACCGTTTCAATATGCTCAGTGTGGGGGAACATATCAACTGGTTGAATTTTTCGCACTTTATATCCGTTTTTCGTAAGATACGCTAAATCTCTTGCAAGGGTTTCGGGGTTGCAGGAAACGTAGATAACCTTTTGCGGTGAAAGCCTTACGAGTGAAGAAAGAAAGGGAATATCTGCGCCTGCTCTTGCAGGGTCCATTATTACAGCATCAATTTTTTTGCCGTTTTCTGCCAGCTCGGTCATAAATTTACCTGCATCAGCCGCATAGAAAGAAATATTGCGAACGCCGTTCAAAGCGGCGTTTTCTTTTGCATCTTTAACGGAATCTTTGTTTATTTCAACGCCCATAACGCTTTTGACCGTATTGCTTGCGATAAGCCCTATTGTGCCCGTGCCGCAGTAGGCGTCAATAATCTCTTCCGTGCCGTTAAAATCGGCAAATTCCAGCGCCTTGCCGTACAGAACTTCGGTTTGCACGGGGTTTATCTGATAAAACGCTTTAGGCGAAATGCGGAATTTCATACCGCAAAGTTCTTCGGTGATTTTACCGTCGCCGTAAAGTACTTCGCTTTTGTCGCCCAAAACCATGGCGGTGAATTTTGAATTTACGTTTTGAACAACAGTTGTAATGTACGGACAATTTTTAACTAAAGCGTTTATAAACGAGCGCTTTTTCGGAAATTCCCTTGTTGCAGTTACAAGCACAACCATTGTTTCGCCGCTCTTAAAAGCGGTTTTAACAAGTAAATGACGCAAAAATCCGCTGCCTGTTTTTTCGTCGTAGGGCTTAAGCTTAAAACTCTTTAGAAGTTTTTTAACTACTGTAAAAATTTCGTCTGCCTTCTTGTCGGTAAGCAGGCAGGAATCAATATCGACTATGTTGTGGGTTGAGGATTGGTATACTCCTGCAACGGTTTTTCCCCGATATACGCCGAAGGCATATTGGGATTTGTTTCTGTAAAAATAGGGTTCGTCCATTCCGATTATTTCCTGCACCTTGCCAAAACGCCCCAAAAGCTTAATCTCTTTTGCCATTTTAAAGCTGAGCTGTT
>JAFLUN010000031.1:0-9004 GCA_022508785.1 Oscillospiraceae bacterium | reverse complement strand
AGTAATATTTCAATATCAAAGCATATTTTACCATAATCAAAATTTGTTGTAAATATAAATAAATTTTTTAGCAGGTGTGAGTTTCTGTCAGCTCTAAATATCCAATGTCTAACATCTAATGTTTGACAAGCGTACTCAAAAAGAGTATAATAACTCTATCTATCAAAAAATGAATAAACTGAGGTATTTTATATGAGTACATTTTTGGAAAGGATAAAACTGCAAAGAGTTCTTTTGCTGTTGTTTGACATTGTTGCTGTCAACGGCGCATTTACTCTTTCGCTTTTTCTTCATTTCAACTTTTCACTGCCCAAGTGGGTGGTTAAGTATATTTTAGTAAGATTTCCCATTATTACGGTAATTTTCATCAGCCTTTTCCTGGCGGCAAAGATTTACAACAACCTTTGGCGGTATATGAGCTTTTATGAGCTGATTTGCACCGTGCTTTGTACGGGGACGGGCACGTTTGTATTCCTGTTGATTGAATTTATCGGCGAAAAGCTGCAACGCGCAGGGGTGCTTCACAGCAGCTTTTTTGACCGTATGCCCTTTGTTGTTTACATTGATTCGTTTTTGATTATTTGCTTTTTAACGGTAGGCGTTCGAATGCTTAATACCGCTTACCGAACTCTTCAGTCGGACGCCAAGCGGCGCAGGGGCTCGGCAAATAAGCGGATAATGATTATCGGCGCAGGCGATATGGGCTCTTCAATTATTTATGAAATGAGCATCAGCGGTTACAAATTCGGTTCACCCGTAGTTATTGTTGATGACGATGAGAGCAAGCTCAGCTCTTCAATTCGGGGTATCCCCGTTGCAGGGACTACCAAGGATATTCCTGCAATTGTTAAAAAATTTGAGGTTAATGAGATAATTTTCTGTATTCCCTCTGCCTCGGCTCAGCGTAAGCGTGAAATTCTTGAAATCGCAATGAGTACAGGCTGTGACCTGAAAACAGCGCCCAATATTGACGAGCTTACGGGAGTTCGTGACAAGGTCTCTGAAAAAATCCGTGATGTTGACGTTCTTGACCTTCTTGCACGCCCTGAGGTTGAGCTTGACACGGAAGTTTGTAAATATCTTATGGGGCAGACAATTCTCGTTACGGGCGGCGGCGGTTCCATCGGCAGTGAGCTTTGCAGGCAGATTGCACGCTATGCACCTGAGAAAATCGTTATATTTGATATCTATGAAAACAATGCGTTTACTCTTAAAAATTCGCTGGACAGCCGTTATTGCGGCGCTCCGCAAATTGAAATACGCATAGGCTCTGTAAGAGATATTAACAGGCTTCGTGAAATTTTTGAGGAGTTTCATCCGTCTTCGGTTTTCCACGCAGCAGCCCACAAACACGTTCCGCTTATGGAGGACAGCCCCTATGAAGCGGTTAAAAACAATGTTCTCGGAACTTACAACGTATGCCTTTGCGCCAATGAATACGGCGTTAAGAACTTTGTTTTGCTTTCAACGGATAAGGCAGTTAATCCCACAAACGTTATGGGCGCAACAAAGCGAATTGCCGAGCTTACCGTTCAGCATTTCAGCAAGATTTCAAAGGGTACAAAATTTGCGGCGGTGCGTTTCGGAAATGTTTTAGGCTCAAACGGCAGCGTAATTCCGATTTTTAAAGACCAAATTAAGCAGGGCGGCCCTGTAACCGTTACCCACCCGGATATTACCCGTTACTTTATGACCATTCCCGAGGCATCTCAGTTAGTTGTTCAAGCCGGCGGACTTGCCAAAGGCGGAGAGATTTTCGTGCTTGATATGGGCGAACCGGTTAAAATCGTTTCCCTTGCTGAAAATCTTATCAGGCTTTCAGGCTTTGAGCCTTATAAGGACATTGAAATTCGGTTTACGGGGCTTAGACCCGGCGAAAAGCTTTATGAGGAACTGTCTTTAGAAGAGGAAATGAACGGCAGGCATAAAACCCAGAACGACAAAATCTTTGTTACTGCCCCCGTTCCCTTTGACGACAATCTTTTGGAAAAAGAAATCGGCTTGATTCCGAGTTTAAAGCCGTCCGAAATACGGGAGTTTTTAAAACGCCTTGTTCCGAACTGCAATTTTAAAAAGTAAGAAATAAATTAAGGCGGAGCGCATTTGTTTGTGCTCCGTTTTTTTGTAGGGGAGGGTTTCCACGCCCTCCCGGTAGTAATTAGCAGTTTTACGCAGACCTATGGGGAACCCCCGGCGAGGGTTCCCCACCGAAAAACAGTCCACCGGACTGTTTTTCTCCCCCTCCTGCGCTTTTTGAAGAAAAGGAGATTTCGCAGTCTGCGGACTGCGACGGGGGCTCTGCCCCTCGACCCTGCCGCCTTTTGAAAAAGTCGGGCGAAAACTTTATATTCCACTTGCAAATTCTTTTAACAGCAAGTATAATAAATAAATCTTAAATTAAATTACCAATCACTTGCGAGAGGAATATAAAATTATGCTGGAAATAAAAGACAAACAGTTTTATATGGACGGAAAACCGTTCACAATTTATTCGGGCGCTATTCACTATTTCCGTACATTTCCGGAATATTGGGAGGACAGACTTTTAAAACTTAAAAAAGCAGGCTTTAACACGGTTGAAACCTATGTCTGCTGGAATCTTCACGAGCCAAAGCCCACTGAATTTGATTTTTCGGGAATACTTGACATTGAAAGATTCGTTGAGACCGCCCAAAAAATAGGGCTTTACTGCATTGTCCGCCCGGGCCCGTACATTTGCGCCGAATGGGATTTCGGCGGCTTCCCCGCATGGCTTTTACAGGATAAAAATATGCAGATTCGCTGTATGTACCCCGATTACATAGCCTGCGTTGACCGTTTTTACAAAGAGCTTTTGAGCCGTCTTGTGCCGCACCTTCAATCGAACGGCGGAAATATTATCGCAATGCAGATTGAAAATGAATACGGCTCTTACGGTAACGACAAAGAATATCTCCGCCATATTGAAAGCTTAATGCGTGAATGCGGCGTTGACTGTCTGTTATTTACGTCAGACGGAAATTGGAAAAATATGCTTTCGGGCGGCTCTCTTCCTGACATTTTCAAGGTGCTGAATTTCGGCTCAAAGGCAAAAACTGCTTTTGGTTGTATGAAGGATTTTGAGAACGACGGACCTAATATGTGCGGTGAGTTCTGGTGCGGTTGGTTTGACGCCTGGCGCGGTATTCACCATACAAGAAACCATGAAGAGATAGTGAAAGAGGTAAAGGATTTTCTCGACATAGGCGCAAGCTTTAATTTCTATATGTTCCACGGCGGTACGAATTTCGGATTTACCGCAGGTGCAAATCACAATCCCGGCAAGGCTTACGAGCCTGATGTTACCAGCTACGACTACTGCGCGCTCCTTAACGAGTGGGGCGATTACACCCCTGCCTATCACGCCGTTAGAAAGCTTCTTTGCGAAAAGCAGGGCATTGATACGGGCGAGCTTCCGCCTTCACCCCGGCTTCAAAGCATTGGCAAGGTTGAGCTTACGCAAAGCGCTTCGCTTTTTGAGAATATAGATAATATCGGCGAAAAGCACCGTGCTCCCGTTCCCGAGGGAATGGAATATTTCGGTCAGAATTTCGGTATGATTTATTATGAAACCGTTTTAGAGGGCAAATACGATATAGCCCGTCTTACTTTTAAAGATGTTCACGATTACGGACACGTATATATTGACGGCGAGCTTAAAAAGATTATTGACCGCACGATTTACACAAAGCCTCAAAAACACATTTTGCCGTCGATTCTGGGTAAGCACGACGGTGAAGATGACGGCGTGTCTGTTTTGATGCCGCCCATAAACGGTAAAAAGAAAATCGGCGTGCTGGTTGACACCTTCGGCAGAGTTAACTACGGCGAAAAAATAATTGACCGCAAGGGGATAAGTGATATTTTCATCGGCGATCAGCGCCAAATGGGCTATGACGTGTGGACGCTGCCTCTTGATAATCTCGACAGGCTTGAATATGCGGAGCTTTCCGGGCTTAAACACAAAAACTGTCCCGTATTCTTAAAGGGTACATTCGCGGCAGACAGCAAGGCAGACTGCTTTATTCACCTTGACGGCTTTACGA
Organism: Oscillospiraceae bacterium; assembly: GCA_022508785.1. Classification (GTDB taxonomy): domain Bacteria; phylum Bacillota; class Clostridia; order Oscillospirales; family Acutalibacteraceae; genus Fimenecus. Next base: position 4,940 of record JAFLUN010000031.1, on the reverse strand, counting down.
AAGGATATGTATTCGTGAACGGCTTTAATCTCGGCAGATATTGGAGCGTAGGTCCGCAGAAATCCTTGTATCTTCCGGGCGTTCTTTTAAAGGATGAAAACGAAATCGTAATTCTTGAAACGGAAAAATATTCAAAACCGTGTGTTGAGATTACGGATAAACACGAATTAGGGTAAATGTATAAAATCACTCAAAAAAATAAAAAGTTTTCGTCCGACTTTTTCAAAAGTCGGTGGGGTGGAGGGGCAACGCCCCTCCTCGCAGTCCGCAGACCGCGAAATCCTTTTGCCTTAAAAAGCGCAGGAGGGGAAGAAAAACGGTCCTATGGACTGTTTTTCGGGGGAACCCTCGCCGGGGGTTCCCCTACAAAGTCATCAATAAAAAAACAATACATAACCATAAACATCACTGTGAGTTTAAATGACTTGCGGTGATTTTTCTTTTTTTGTATTATTACAAAATTGTAATGGCAAAGACGGTTTCTATATGATAAAATAAACTTATGATACTATTTGGAGGAGTAAATATGAAAATATTTGTTCTTGAAGACGACGAGGCTATCGGCATAGGTCTTTCTTATACTCTGCAAAGCGAAAAATTTGAGGTGTCACTTGCTAAAACCGTAAAAAGCGCATACGAAATCATTGAAAAAGACAGATTTGACCTTTACATTCTCGATTTAACTCTTCCTGACGGCAACGGGTACGATGTCTGCAAGAAAATCCGGGCAAAAAGCGACTGCCCTATAATATTTTTGACTGCATTTGACGATGAAATAAACGTTGTTACGGGTTTTGAGCTGGGCGCAGACGATTATATTTCAAAGCCTTTCCGTGTCCGCGAGCTGATTGCAAGAATAAATGCGTGCTTAAAACGATATTCAAAAAATTCTGAAAAAGATACGGTGCAAATCGGCGAGCTTACCGTAATTCCTGCTGAGGCAAAGGTGTTGGTGCGCGGGCAAGAGGTGATTTTGACCGCAATGGAGTACCGTCTTTTGCTCTCGTTTATCAGCAACAGAGGAATAATTCTTACAAGGCAACGGCTGCTTGAAGATATTTGGGACGTTGAGGGCGATTTTGTAAACGACAACACATTAACCGTCTATATAAAACGGCTTCGGGACAAAATCGAAAAGGACACGGAAAATCCCGAATACATTAAAACAGTAAGAGGTATGGGGTATATATTAAAATGAGGAAACTTAGCTTTAAAGGATTTTTGGGTTTAGCTGTAACCGTCGGCGTTTTGTTTACGGCGGTGAATTTACTTATTGATTTTAAATGCGGAGTGATATCTGCCGTTTTTTCAGCGGTGCTTTTGATTTTATTTGCAATTTTTGAAATCGGCCGTACAAAATTTATTGAAAACATTAACAATTATCTTTCCGTCGTGCTTCAGGGAAACTATTCCTTTGATATAGGCGACAATTTCGAGGGCGAGCTGTCGATTCTCAAAAACAATATTTACAAGGTAGTCGTTATGCTGAAAAGCACCAACGACGAGCTGAAAAAGGAGAAGCTGAACCTTGCCCAATCGCTGGCGGACATTACTCATCAGCTTAAAACTCCGCTTACTTCAATCACCGTTATGACCGACCTTATGGAAAATGAGGAAATGAGCGAAAAACGCTCGGAGCTTTTGGGGATAATCAAAGCGCAGACCGACAAAATGAATTGGCTGACTGTTACTCTTTTAAAGCTTTCCCGTCTTGATGCAGACGCAATTTCATTTAATTTTACAAATATACACGTATCCGATATTATTGACGCATCGTTAAAAACATTTCAGCCCACGCTTGATATAAAGAACATAACGGTTAATAAAAACTTTACGGACTTTGAATTTAACGGCGACAGCGCATGGACGGCGGAGGCGGTTAAAAATATTATTAAAAACTGCATTGAACATACAGACGAAAACGGCGAGCTTACAATTACGTCGAAAATCACGAATATTTACAGCGAGCTTGTGATTTCTGATAACGGGTGCGGAATTGACAGTGAGGACCTTCCGCATATTTTCGAGAGATTTTACCACGGCAAAAACGCCTCGGCGGATTCGGTAGGCATAGGGCTTAACCTTGCGAAGGAAATACTTTCAAAGCAACGGGCGGAAATTTCCTGCGAGAGTGAACTCGGCAAAGGCTCTTCATTCAAAATAAAGTTTTATAAAGGAATAGTGTGAAAATTAAGGGTGTTCACGCTCGCTCTGATCTTACCGTCTGCCACAAAGTCGGTTTTTGGGTTGCAACAATAGTAATTCGTTATCATTATTTGTGCAAAATATCACATAACCTGTCGAATAACCATGTGCAAAATTGTTGATTGTGCAAAAAGTTCATAAAAAGTTAAAAAAACACTTGCATTTTGTTTTTATGCGTGATAAAATACCTCTTGCATTCGTGAGATACATAAGTTTCACGAGTCGGTGTTGATTACAATGAGGGTCCACCCGTTCCCATCCCGAACACGGTAGTTAAGCTCATTTGTGCCGAAGATACTTGGCTGGAAGCGGCCCGGGAAAATAGGTAATGCCGACATAAACTGAGCGTCCGTCCAATAGGATGGGCGTTTTTTATTTGTATTTTTAATTCATAATTCATTGAATTTAAGACAGAATAATATTATATTGTGAATATTCAATAAGGGTGAAAACAATGGAAAGACTGATAATAATAGGCTCAGGGCCGGCAGGCGTTTCGGCATCGCTTTACGCCGTTCGCGCAGGAATTAAAACAACCGTTGTGTCAACTGGGGCAGGCGCTCTTGAAAAGACGGAGAAAATAGAAAACTATTACGGCTTTCCCGAAGAAATCAGCGGAAAAGAGCTAAACGCACGGGGAATTGCAGGGGCAAAAAGATTGGGCGTTGAGTTTTTGACTGACGAGGTGGTTTCTGTTGAAAAGTCCGACGTTTTCCGCGTTAAAACTCCCGATAAAACCCTTGAAGCTGACGCTGTAATTTTAGCAACGGGCGTTTCAAAGCTCGCTCCCGAAATAGAAGGGCTTGAAAAATTCGAGGGAAAAGGCGTAAGCTATTGCGCAATTTGCGACGGTTTTTTCTTCAGAAATAAAAAGGTTGCCGTTTTGGGCACGGGCGAAAATGCCCTTAACGAAATAAACGAGCTTAAAAATATAACGAACGACATCACTCTTCTCACAAACGGCGACGAAATAACCGCGGATTTTCCGGAAGACATAAGTATAATCTCCGATGAAATAGAATGTTTAGACGGTGACGGCAAAATTTCAGGAATTTCCTTTAAAACAGGGCAAAGGCTTTCTGTTGACGGACTTTTTATAGCCTATAAAACGGCAGGGAGTACCGCAATAGCAAAAAAATTAGGCGCTAAAACAGACGGTAAATTTATTTTGACCGATGACGAAATGAAAACCAACGTAAAAGGCTTGTTTGCGGCAGGGGATTGCCGTGGCGGACTTTTGCAAATTTCAAAGTCGGTTTATGACGGCGCGATAGCAGGGACTTCCGCCGTTAAGTTTCTTAAAAATAAAGAATAGTAAAGCAATTTGTTAATAAAATTTAATTTTTGCAGGTATTGTATAATACCTGCTTTTTTGATATAATAAATTATCTATAAGTTAAGTAACCGCTGATTAAATGTGACTGCGGTGCTTTGCGGACCTTTCCGCCGTAAATGCATTCCAAAATCTTACAATACACAAAGTATTCTTTCGATTTTGCGCCTTTTTACGACGAAAAATTTCTCGCAAATCACTCTTGCCAATTTAATCATCGTTTACTTTATTTTAAAAAGTCATCTGCACAGCAGAAGTACATAAAGACAGGAGAAAGAAAATGCTTTTTGCACAGGATATCGGAATTGACCTCGGCACAGCAAACACGTTAGTTTACCTTAAAGGTAAGGGAATTGTAATCCGTGAGCCCTCGGTTGTTGCAGTAACAACTAAGGGCAATTCGCCCACGGTTGTCGCCATAGGAAACGAAGCCAAGGAAATGATAGGCAGAACACCAGGCTCTATTACTGCGGTAAAGCCGCTTAAAGACGGCGTTATTGCCGATATTGAAATAACATCGGAAATGATAAAAGAGTTTATTAAAATGGCGGTTAAACACTCGCCGTTCTCAAGAGCGAGAGTGCTTATTTCCATTCCGTCAGGCATTACGGAGGTTGAGCGAAAAGCAGTTTACGACGCAGCAAGAAGTGCAGGGGCAAAGCACGCCGCGCTTATAAGCGAACCCCTTGCCGCCGCTATGGGCGCAGGGCTTGATATTTCAGATGCAGTGGGTAATATGGTTGTAAATATCGGCTCAGGTACTACTGAAATAGCCGTAATTTCATACCGTGATATTGTGACATCAAAGTCTATCCGCATTGCAGGGGACAAGCTTGACGAAGCGATTGTTGAATACATCAGCAAAAAACACAATGTACTTATCGGCGAACGCACCGCAGAGGAAATAAAAATCAAAATAGGCTCGGCTTGTGCCTATGACGGAGAGGGAGCAATGGACGTTCGGGGCAGAAACCTTATTGACGGACTGCCGAAGAATGTTGAAATTACGTCTGAGGATGTTCGTGAGGCGCTTTACGACTGCCTTTCGCAAATTCTTGAAACGATTCGTTCCACACTTGAAATTACGCCTCCGGAGCTTTTGGCGGACATTGTTGATAACGGAATAATGCTTACGGGCGGAGTTGCCCTTCTTCGAGGCATTGACAGATTTATTTCGGAAGAAATTAAAATCCCCGTACACGTTGCAATAGATCCCCTTGACTGCGTGGCGTTGGGAACGGGTATGTGCCTTGAGCGTGGAACCATTTAACTTAAGTATATAGAAAATGTAGGGGCGGGTTTTAATTGTTCACTATTTATTTTAAAGAAAATTTAATGAATAATGTAACTCCCTCCGTCAAAACTTCGTTTTGCCACCTCCCTCGTTAGAGGGAGGGGAATA
>JAFLUN010000030.1 GCA_022508785.1 Oscillospiraceae bacterium | reverse complement strand
TGGGTTGCCGCGCTTCCGACCATTCGTTTGCATACTGCCCCTACACAGAGGCTACCGACGAAGAGCTTGAAGAAATATTTAAAAAAGTGCTTTCCTGCGAAAGATTCACAACTGACGAATTGGATAAATACCGCACGGCTCTTTTACAGTTTTTGGGCAGAGAATATGCCAAAAAAGGCTGGGTAATGGAGCTTCACATAGGCGCTATGCGCAATAACAACACAAAAATGTTTGAGCTTTTGGGCGCTGATACCGGTTTTGATTCCGTTGACGATTACCCCATAGCCGAAAAGCTTTCAAGATTTATGGATTCCCTTGAAAAAGACGGGCTTCTTCCCAAAACGGTTCTTTTCACACTGAACCCAAAGGATAACACGGTTCTTGGCACAATGCTCGGCAATTTCCAGTCAAGCGAAGCGCAGTCAAAAATCCAATTCGGCTCTGCCTGGTGGTTTAACGACAATTATGACGGCATGAGAAAGCAGCTTACAGACCTTGCCTCTTTGGGGGTTCTCGGCAAATTTGTGGGTATGATAACGGATTCTCGCAGCTTCCTTTCATATCCGCGGCACGAATATTTTCGCAGAATCCTTTGCGAATTGTTAGGCAACCTCGTTGAAGAGGGAAAATACCCCTGTGATATTGCATTTTTGTCGCAAGTAGTTGCCGATATTTCATTTAACAACGCTAAAAAATATTTCGGACTTGAGTAAAACGGAGAGAAAAATGCCGATTAAAATTATTGCAACCGACCTTGACGGCACACTTATGTCGCCTGACCATGTAACGATTACCGAAAGAACGAAGAACGCTCTTCTAAAAGCGCACAGTATGGGAATTAAAATCGCCATCGCAACGGGCAGAACCCTTGGTTTCATAACCCCCGTAGTCGAGCAGATTCCGTTTGTGGATTTCGTAATTTTTTCCAACGGCGCCAGCGTTTACGATGTAAAGAGCCAAAAGATCATCTATAAAAATCATATTCCGCCTGAAAGCACACATAAAATTCTTGAGAAGCTTCACGGGTTAAACGTTTATTACAACACCTATGTTGACAGTACCGTTTACATTCAAGATGGTAAACAGCAGTTTTACACAAGCCGTGATTTGCCTGAGGATTTTTTAAAACTTTTCATGGCGTCATCTAAGACTTGTAAAAATTTAGCCGTTGAGTTAAATGGGAAAAGTGCAGAAATTATTGCGGTCTATTCCTCTGATGAAGCTTTGAGGAACGAGCTCTGCGAATATTTTAAGTCCTTGGGACTGCTCGTTACGGCTTCTCTTAAAGATGAAATTGAGGCAACGGTACCCTCCGCCAATAAAGGAACTGCCCTTAAAGGTCTTTGTGAGCTCTTGCAAATCAAAAGAGAGGAAGCAATGGCGTTCGGAGATGCATTAAACGACATTCAGATGATAGAATTTGCAGGCTCTTCGTTTGCAATGGGCAACGCCTGCGAAGAGCTTAAAAAAGCGGCGTCTTTCATAACCCTTTCAAATGCAGAGGACGGACTTGCGGCGGCAGTTGAAAAATATGCTTTAAAGGTTGATTTTTAACAAGTTTTTTGTTGACTGATATTGTCAGTTGTGGTATCATATTTTCAAATTTTTTAAGAAGGGGTCTTAAAATTGAACACCGTAACAATACCTGCAGGCTATGCTTCAAAGCTCAACAGTTATGACCAACAGCGTGCTATTTCATACATTAAACAGACATTTCAATTCGGGTTTGCGGATGCCCTCGGCTTAAAGCGTGTTTCCGCTCCCTTATTCGTAACAGAAAATTCAGGTCTTAACGATAATCTTAACGGTGTTGAAAGACCCGTATCATTTGATATTCCTGCAGTGGGTGAGGACGCTCAGGTTGTTCACTCCCTGGCAAAATGGAAAAGACTTGCCCTTAAGCGTTACAACTTTGCCGTTCACGAAGGTCTTTATACCGATATGAACGCTATCAGGCGTGACGAAGAGCTTGACAATCTTCATTCTGTTTATGTTGACCAGTGGGACTGGGAAAAAATCATTCTCCCCGAGGACAGAACGGTAGATTACCTTAAAAGCACTGTTCAGAATATTGTAGACGTTATTTGTGACACGGCAGAAAAGGTGCAAAGGCAATTTCCTGCAATAAACGTTAACCTTTCAAGAGAGATTTCTTTTGTGACATCTCAGGAGCTTGAGGATATGTACCCTGAGCTTTCAGCTCATGACCGTGAAACTGAATACCTCAGAGAGCACAAAACCGCATTTATTATGCAAATCGGCGGGGCACTTCGCTCAGGCAAGCCTCACGACGGCAGAGCGCCGGACTATGACGATTGGGCGCTTAACGGCGACATTATGTTCTGGAATGACACACTGGGGCGTGCCTTTGAAATTTCTTCAATGGGAATCCGTGTAAATGCTGAGAGCCTTGACAGGCAGCTTACAATTGCAGGCTGTGACGACAGACGGAATTTACCCTTCCACAAAATGCTTCTTAATAACGAGCTTCCACTCACAATCGGCGGCGGAATAGGTCAGTCAAGACTTTGTATGCTCCTTATCGGCTGCGCTCACATAGGCGAGGTTCAGTCAAGCATTTGGGACAGTGAAACCGTCAGAATTTGCGAAGAAAACGGCATAGCGCTTCTGTAATTACATAAAAATTAAGTTATTTTGCACCGCATTTTTGCGGTGCTTTATTTTTATTCTTACTTATGTTTAAAGACTGCGTTTTATTGACAAAATATAGGTAATATGCTAATATTTGATATGTATATCTTCTAATTTTTGTAAGGTGAATTTAATGGAATTCTGTGTTTTAACAAGTGATGAATACCGCAGCTTTTCAGAGGGAAATCCCGCGGTTTCTTTTATGCAGACCGTAGAACTGTCTGAGCTTAAAAAGGAGCTTGGCAGTAAAATACATTTTGTCGGAATAAAAGAAAACGGCAAAATTATTGCAGGCTCTATGATTTTGGAGGACAAAATCGTTTTAAATCAAAAAAAGTTTTATGCTCCCAGAGGGCTTATTGTAGATTACCACAACAAAGAGCTTCTTGGCTTTTTCACAAAAGAGCTTAAAAAATATATAAAAAAGCAGGGCGGATTTATTTTAACTATTGACCCGAGCGTTATTTACAGAGTTCGCACCTATGAGGGTGAAATTATCCCTGAAGAAAAAGCAGACGATGAATCCGTTAACAATTTGCTTGAATTAGGGTACAAGCATTACGGCTTTAATCTTTATCTTGACGCCCTGCAGGTCAGGTGGTGTTGCCGTTTTGCCCTTGACGAGCCTTACGAAGCAAAAAAAGCTAAATTTTCAAAGCAGACAAGGAAAAATATTGACGCCTGCATAAAAAAAGGCTTGATGGTAAGAGAAGGCACTATTGACGATCTTAAGGTAATGGAAGAAATTTTTGAAATCACCTCAAGGCGCAGAAATTTCTTTTTCAGAAGCCTTGATTACTATCAGAAAATGTATAAGCATATGAAAAATCTTATGACCATATACATCGCCTTCTTGGACCCTGATATTTATTATCAGCACACTGAAAATTTGCTGAACGAGGCCAAAGCCAATTATGAGAATATTCTTAAAAAGCTTGAGAAAAACAGCGTTGGTGAAAGGCTTTTGCAAAATAAAGAAAGTGCATTAAAGCAAATTGAAAAATATGAAAAAGAGCTTGAGAGGGCCGCTGAATTTAAAAAAGAAAATCCCAACGGCAAGGATATCGGCTGTCTGCTCTCCCTTCGGAGCGGAAACGAGTATTTAACGCTTTCCAGCGGCGTTCTGCAGGAGTACCGCCAGTTTACGCCCAAATATTTAATGTATCAGCACCACATTCAAGAAGCGTATAAAGAGAATTTTGAATACTGTAATTTCTACGGCATTACGGGGGATTTTAACCCTGATAACGAATACTACGGAATTTACGAGTTCAAAAAGGGATTTAGGGCAAACGTTATTGAATATATCGGTCAATTTGAGCTTAAAATCAGCCCGTTTTACGACGTGTATAATTTTTTGAAGAAAATAAAAGGACATAAAAATAATGAAACTGACAGAGCTTGACAAACAAGAATTTGCGGAATTTTCTGAGAATAATCCGCAGGCTTTGTTTTTCCAAACACCCTATTGGATAGAGATTAAAGAACAGAATAATTGGAGCGGTAAAATAGTCGGATTTAAAGAAAACGGCGAAATTATTGCCGCCACTGTTTTGCTGTTCAAGAAAACCCCCGGGTTAAATGCCAAACTCGCTTATGCCCCCCGCGGATTTCTGCTTGATTATTCAAACTTCCCGTTGTTAGAAGAATTTACGAAGGAAATAAAGCAGTATCTTAAAACTCAAAACGCTTTCTGTTTAAAAATCAACCCGTATGTTGACTATCAGCTTCGTGACATTGACGGAAACGCCATTGAGGGCACAAAGCAAGACGCTTTAATGGATAAACTTCGAGAGCTCGGCTTCATTCACAACGGCTTTTACGTTGACCAAGACAGTAAAAGCGACTTAGAGCCCCGTTGGATTTCCGTTCTGGACATTGACGGCAAAAGCTTTGACGAGCTTTATAAAAATATGCGAAGCGGCACAAAATGGGGCATTAACAACAGCAAAAAGAACTTTATAACCATTCTTGAAGCAGACGAAAAACAGCTTTTCGAGTTCAAGGATTTAATGGTTCACACTGCTGAGCGGCGAGGCTTTATTGACCGTCCCCTTTCATATTATCAGGAAATGTATAAGGTTCTCAAAAGAGAAAATGCGGTTAAGGTGCTCTTAGCCGAGATTGATTTTAAAGCGTTGCTTGATTTTTCACAGGAAAAGTTCGACAAAAACAGCAACCGCCTTTCCGTAATTAAAGATAATCCTAAAAAAGCTAAAGAAGCCGCTGAAATCGAATTTGAGCAAGGGTGTTTGACGGAGAGAATTGGAACGCTGAAAGAGAATATTTCCGAATTTGGTGAAAAAAAGGTAATTGCAGGCGGCTGGTATATAATGCACGGAAAAGAAATCGTCTATTTATTCGGCGCTAGCTACAAGCCTTTTATGAAATATAATTCTCAGTATTTACTCCAGCAGGTAATGATTGAATACGCTATCGCAAACGGCTACGGTAAATTCAATTTTTACGGAATTGACGGCAATTTTGATAAAAATTCCAAGCATTTCGGTCTGTTTGATTTCAAAAGAGGCTTTGGAGCTGTCGTTCACGAGCTCGTAGGCGAATTTGATTTAATAATCAGCAAACCAACATACACTTTATACAAGCTGATGCTCAAAGGCTATAAAGTATTAAAATTTATACAGAAGAAAATATAAATTCAAACAAGTTGCAGAAGGGAACAGATATGTATCAATTTAAAACGGGCATAGACGAAAATGAATACAGAGCATTTTTAGCTGAAAATGCTTATCATTCCTTTATGCAGCTTCCCGAATGGGCGCAGGTAAAGGATAATTGGGGAAAAGAGCTTTGCGGCATTTTTGACGGTGAAAAAATGGTCGGCGCAGCTCTGCTTCTCATAAGAAAACTGCCCTTGGGCAAATGCATTATTTACTCTCCCCACGGGTTTGTTATTGATTATTCAGACATGGAAAAGCTCAAGTCCTTTACTGACGGGCTTAAAAAATACGCTAAAAGCATAAGTGCCATTTCAGTTAAATTTGACCCGTTTGTGCCAAAGGAAAATATTGAAGGTCAGGAAAATATGCCTGATTTCGGCAATAAATTTGACGATACAATTAAAAATCTAACATCTCTGGGTTACATTCACCACGGATTCGGCAAAGAGCTGGGCGATTATTTTCAGCCGCGCTTTAACATGGCAATTCCGCTGTTTGACGAAAACGGTGCAGTTGACAAAAAAGCATTGCTTAAAACCTTTTCAAAGGGCGCCCGCAGTTATATCGGAAACTATCACAAAAACAGAGGCGTTTATTTCGAATGCTCTGCATCTACCGAAGATTTGCCCGAATTTGTAAGGCTTCTGTCGTTTACCGAGCAGAGGCAGAACATACGTTTGCGAAACGAAGAATATTTTAAAAAAATAATGGACGCTTACGGTGACAGAGCAAAACTGTATTTCGCAAAAATTCATTTGCCCACATATATTGACTATCTCCAAAAATCCATTGACAAGGGTGAAAATGCAGAGAAAAATCAGGCGCTCAAAAACGAGGCGCAGTCGGTTTTAGCCACACGCGGGGAAACAATTGCTCTTTCAACCGGGCTTATAATTTTGCCGAGAAAAGAGGAAAGAATTAAAATTGCCGAGTACCTTTACGCCGGTGCGGACACTTCGGTTTTCCCAAATCTTTCCACCCCCAACGGTGTTGTTTACGCCTCTGCCTGCGACGCTGTCGACTATGGCTGTGATTATTACAACCTTGGCGGAATAGACGGGGATTTAAAATCTCCGCTGGCTGTTTTCAAAAAGAAATTTTCTCCGCATATCTTTGAATTTGTGGGTGAATTTGATTTAGTGATTGATAAATTATTTTATTTTGGTTTTGAAAAGCTTTTGCCCAAAGCTAAAAAGCTGATTAAAGCAATTCACAAATAAAAACAATAGCGATAAGAGGTTTTTTAAAATGAAAACACTAACTAACAAAAGGTTTATAGTTTTTTCCTTTGTTTATTATGCTGTGTTTACAATCCTTATGGTTGTAGGTTCGGTCTTTGACTTAACAGTAGGAAAAGCGATATTTAATCCCGAAAATTCTTTTGCCGAATTTATGGAAACATTCGGTCAATTCGTCTATTGGGGAATGTGGGGGCCTGCTCTTACCGTAATTTTTCTTTGCCGCAGAGACTTAAATGAAAGTCTTGATGTTATCGGCAAGGTTTTTCCGTTTATAAAGCCCGTTAAAAACACCGACGGAAAGCCGTATAAAATTTGCAATTCAGCAGTTAAAATCATACTAACGGCAGGATTTTTCGTGCTGACCGTTGTAGGATGGAAGAAGCTTATTGAAAACGTAACTAAAAATATACTGCTGAATATGGGAAAAGAAGATTTACCGGCAGTTGCATACTTTGCAATCAGTGCAGTCGTTGCGGTTATAGGAATTATTTTGTTCCGCAAAATCGACCGCAAAACACTTAAAAAGCTTGAGGCTGTTGCGTTGGCAGGAGTGTTATTCGGTATTTTGTGTAAGCTTACAGAGGAATGTAAGACTATAACTCAGCGTGTAAGACTGCGTGAAATGGTAGCTTATTCAAACGGATTTTTAAATGAAAAAGGGCTCAGCGAGGGCAAATATTCACCCTTGACATCATCAATGATTGAAAAAACCGATTTTTCCGCCTTTACTCCGTGGTATAAAATCGGTGATGCTATGGGAATTTACAACCGTGCGGATTCCTTCCCCAGCGGTCATACTGTATATTCTTGCACGCTGTTTATATTATATTTTCTCTGCGTTGCATCGGAAAAAATCAAAAAATTTATCCCTGCGGCACTTTGCATTTCTTTTGCATATGTGGGTGTGATGGGATACACAAGAATGGTTACGGGAGCGCATTATTTAACAGATGTTGCGAGCGCGGCACTTCTCGGATATACATTTTTTATAATAGTTAAGGTTATTTACGAAAAGTTTACAAGAAAAGGAATTATAGGTTAATACTGATTTATTTACACATTTTTATGAAAAAATAAAGTCCCGATTTGCAAATTTGCATTTCGGGACTTTTTACGCTTGATTGAATTTTGTTATTTACTCTTGCGTCATTGTTTTAACATATCTCTTAAAGAATTTAAGAGCGCCTTCAACCGAGGAAAGCGGTAAACGCTCATCGGTTGCGTGGGTGCAAAGCAAAAGCTTAGTATCAACAACAAAGGGCGCAAATCTGTAAATATTTTCGCAAACAGGCTCGTAATTATACGCGTCTGTTGCGCCCATTACAAGAAACGGGGCTACAAGGTTTTTGCTGTCAGCGCCCTCGCAAAGCTCCTTAATTGCCTTAAAAGCACGGGAATCCGTGGGCGAAATAGTTGATGCCTCTTTACTGCTGAGTAATTTAATGTCAATATTTTTATTTCTTACGGATTTTCTTATATGGTCTTCAACATCCGGAATTGTAACGCCCGGCATTGTTCTGAAATTTACCGTAATTGTCGCCTTTTGCGGTAATACGTTGAACTGCGGACTGCCCGATGCCATCGTTACCGCCGTGCAGGTTCTGATAAGCGATGCAGCAGGCGGAATCTTCGTCATAATTCCAAGAATAATCGGCTTTAAAAGCCAAATGTTACAGGTCACAAGCCTTACGGGGTATGTACAGCGCTTGCCGATTTCAGTGAAAAGCTCATATACGAATTTCGGCATTGTCGCCTTAAACTGATGATTTTCAATATCCTTTATAACGTCTGCCAGGTGACCGAGCGCCGTGTGTTTAGGCGGCTGTGAAGAGTGACCGCCCTTTGCGTTTACGCTTATTTCATAGTTAACACTGCCCTTTTCGGCAACACCAACTCCTGCTAAATTGCAATTTAACACGCCGTTTACATTCACGGGAAGAATTGCTCCGCCTTCATCAAGAACTGCTTCCAAATGAACACCCTGTTCTTTAAGATATTCGGCAATTTGTTTAGCTCCGTTATCAGGCGCGGCAACAACCTCTTCATTGTGGCCGAGGCAAAGATAGATTGAACGCTTCGGCACATATCCGTCTTTAATTAACTGTTCAATGCTTTCCATTACGGCAATGAGGTGGTTTTTCATATCCATAGCACCCCTGCCCCAAATGAACTCGCCGTCGTTAAAGCCTTCAAACGGATCGTGTGTCCAATCGTCTAATGTGCCCTCGGCTATGGGCACAACATCCTGGTGACTAAGCAACGCTATTCCGTCAAGGGAAGGGTCTGTACCCTCCCACTTATACACTAAGCTTGCATCGCCGATCTCAGTTTTTGAAAGCGTTTTGTGAACTAAGGGGTACCGTTCTTCCAAAAACTTATGAAACTTGTCGAACTCATTCCAATCAACCAGTTCTGTATCATAATTTGAGATAGTTTTTATTTTTATGGCGTCTGAAAGGTTTTGGCAGTAACGGTCAATGTCAATAGCCTCTTCTGTAAGTACGTCTTTCGATGCTTCTTTTTTAGCGGGGACAAAGAATGCCGCTCTTACAGCCGTTATTATTAAAAGAACTGCAATTACACCTAAAATAATATAACCTATCATTTTGCACCGTCCTTTATTTTAATTGTATTGGTATCAATATAATAAAAACTTTTATGCTTCGGAAGATAATAAACCGTTACTGCGGAATTTATGACCTCTTTCGGAAGCTTTTCTTTTATAGTTTTGCTTTTAAAGGGTGAGGCATTCCTCCCTCTGATTTTTGTGCTGTCGCAAAGTATCTTTCTTCCGCCGATAACATCAACGATTTGTTCAATCCTTACAAGCTCTGTTTGACCGTTTTTCAGAATATATTTATTCTTTTCAACGGAAATCCATACCGCGCATAAAACAACGGCTGACACTGCCGCAACGGCTATGCCTACGTAAAGGAGAATATAATATGCTGTTTCTGTTTCGATGAATATTTTTTCAGGAGCATCCTTTGTAAAATAAACCGTTATCTCTTTGCCGATATAGTCATCCTCTTTGAAAATATACTCAGGCTGATAAGTTTCATTGTCATAAACATACCAAAGAACATACTGCCTGCTGTTGTCAGGAAGCATAGCTGTTGACACATAGGCATTCATTCTCACTGCAGTTTCGGTAAATTTTTTATCCTTAATGATTGTTCCTGCGCCTACTCCTATCAGTATTACACCTGCTAAAATAAACGCCAGCAGAACTGCCGTTACAGAAATCAGTTTGGATTTTTTCATTATAATCACCCCTGCGATACACTTTATGTGTGCGGTATCGCTCCTTTCTTTTTTAACCGAATAAAGATATTTGAGCAGTTTCGGGAAGGTCTTTGAGTGCGCCTGCATCCTTCAAAGCGGTAACAACAGCGCTTGAAGCCCCGGTTCTTAGCTGAAAATCATCTATTGATATAAAGTGGTCAACACCCTCACGGCCCTGAGCGAGCGCCTTTGCGGCATTTTCACCGACACCCGAAAGCGCTGAAAACGACATTCTTATTTTTCCGTCCTCAATGTAATATTCGGTTGCTCTTGATTTGTAAATGTCAACGGGTAAAAGCTCAACACCTCTCGCCATCATTTCATTTACAACCTGTAAAGCGGTAAACGCCGACTTTTCAGTTGCAGAAGCGGCTCGGTTTTTAATTTTTACATCAAGCTCCGTCATTTTTTGCTTAACGGCTGCGTGACCCTTCATAACCGTTGCGGCATCAAGGTCGCCGCCTCTGACGGTTAGAAACGCCGTGTAATATTCAACAGGTTTGTAGATTTTATACCAACCCAGGCGCAATGCCGCAATAACGTAAGCCGCCGCGTGAGCTTTGGGGAACATATACTTGATTTTACGGCAAGATTCCATATACCATTCGGGAACATTGCACGCACGCATAGCATCCTCTGCTCCCTCAGGGAACCCCGCTTTAGCAACGATGCCTTTACGGGTTTTCTCCATAATATTAAACGCCATACCGGGCTCTAACCCCTTGTGCATTAAGTAAATCATAATCGAATCACGGGTACCGATAACGTCTGAAATACTGCAGGTTCCGTTTTTGATAAGCTCCTGCGCATTACCAAGCCAAACGTCTGTGCCGTGAGAAAGTCCTGATATTTGCAAAAGGTCGGAAAATTTCTGCGGTTTTGATTCAACAAGCATTCCGCGGACAAAATCCGTTCCCATTTCGGGGATTGAAAGCGTGCCCGTTTGAACCCCTATGTCCTCAGGCGTAACGCCCAAAGCCTCAGGCGAGGTGCAAAGACTTACTATTTTAGGGTCGCAAACATCAACGTCCATAACGGGAATCCCCGTCAAGTCTTCAAGGTGCTTGTAGAGTGTGGGAACGTCGTGACCCAGAATGTCAAGCTTCAAAATGGTATCGTGCAGGAAATGGAAATCAAAATGAGTTGTTTCCATATCGGAATCAGTGTCGTCGGCAGGGAACTGAACGGGAGTAAAGTCGTAAACGTCAAACTCATTGGGCACAACAACCATTCCGCCCGGGTGCTGACCCGTAGTTCTCTTAATACCCGTACAGCCTCTGGTAAGCCTGTCCTCTTCCGCTTTTGTAACCTTAAGTCCTCTTTCTTCAAGGTATTTTTTTACGAATCCGTAAGCGGTCTTATCTGCAACGGTGGCAATAGTGCCCGCTTTGAAAACGTGGGACGAGCCGAACAGCTCTTCCGTATAACGGTGTGCCTTACCCTGATATTCGCCTGAGAAATTAAGGTCAATATCGGGCGCTTTGTCGCCGTGGAAGCCAAGGAAGGTCTGGAACGGAATTTCATGACCGTCACGAATCATAGGAATATGACAATTCGGGCAATCCTTCGGCTCCATATCAAAGCCTGAGCCGTATTCACCCTTTAAGAAAAACTCTGAATGCTTACATTTTGGGCAACGGTAATGGGGCGCTAAGGGGTTTACCTCTGAAATACCTGCCATTGTGGCAACGAAAGACGAGCCGACAGAGCCTCGGGAGCCTACATGGTAGCCGTGTGCCTCTGAATCCCAAACAAGCTTTTGAGCAATAATATAAAGAACGGCAAATCCGTGCTTGATAATAGATTCAAGCTCCATTGTAAGACGGTCTGCAACATATTCGGGAACAGGGTCGCCGTACCATTCCTTTGCTTTATCCCAGCAAATTTTGCGAAGCTCGTCCTCACTGCCCTCAATTGACGGTTGGAACGTACCCTTCGGGACAGGGCGCACATATTCAACCATATCCGCAATTTTATTTGTATTTTCAACAACTACCTCGTAAGCGGTTTCTTCTCCGAGGTAAGAAAATTCAGCAAGCATTTCCTCAGTTGTTTTAAAATAAAGTGGCGCTTGGCTATCCGCATCCTTAAAGCCCTGCCCTGCCATTAAAACGGCACGGAAAATAGCGTCTTTAGGGTCCATAAAGTGAACGTCACCCGTAGCAACCGTAAGCTTACCCAAAGAGTCTGCAAGAGTGATGATTTTTTTATTGATTTCTTCAAGGTCTGCGGTGCTTTGAATGTGAGCGTATTTCGGGTCTTCGGATCTAATCATAAACTGATTGTTGCCGTTGGGCTGGATTTCAAGATAATCGTAAAACTCGGCAATTTTTCTTGTTTCCTCTTCTGGTGCGCCGAAAACAATACTTCTGTAAAGTTCGCCTGCCTCGCAGGCAGAGCCGATAATAAGCCCTTCCCTAAATTCGTTTATTTTTGAACGGGGCATTCTCGGTTTTTTGTAGAAATAATCTATATTCGATGTGGAAATAAGCTTATAAAGATTTTTAAGACCTACTGAATTTTTAACAAGAATGATTATGTGATAGCTGGGCAAATCCCTGTATGACATATTTGGATTTCCTATATCGTCAACAAGATAGCCCTCTACTCCGTAAATAATCTTAATTTCTTTACCGTTCTTTGCAAGCTTTTCCGCCGCATTCATAGCATCCGGGTAGCCTTGCGCATTGCCGTGGTCTGTAATTGCAATTGCCTTGTGCCCCCAAGCCGCCGCTCGCTCAACCAGCTTGCCTGCATCCGTCATGCCGTCCATTTGGGACATATTTGTATGTAAATGAAGCTCAACACGCTTATTCTCTGCCGTGTCTGTCTTCTCAATTTTCTTTACTGAATTTACCGCTGTTGCAGAAACAATATTTTCGCCCGTATATTTATCATAGGTTACTCTACCGTAAATTACAAGGGTCATACCGTCCTTGAGATTAGCTATAAGATTTTGCGCTTTTTCTTTATCCTCGAATATCTTTACGGAATAAGAATAATCGTCATCTGTAATGTTAAACGTAATAATTGTATTTCGTTGATCACGGGTAAGCTTTACTTCAAGCCCAAAAATCGTGCCCCAAACAGTAACGGCTCCGCTTTCAATATTGATTTCACGAAGCTTTACCATATTTTTATATCTTATTAAACTGCCGTAAAGGGGTTTAAGCGTTTCAAAATAGAGCGGAATACCCGGAATAACAATATGCTCTTTAGGGGTGCCGTCCTCTGAACACACGGGCATATCGGGAATATTATGCTCTCTTTTGTACTCTTCGTCTGCTTTTTTTTGCATGGAATCAAGAGCCTTTTGCGAATCGAAATTTTCATCCTCTGAAAAAACAACGTCAGCATCAAAGCCGAAGATTTGCTTTATTATTTTTTCGGTCTCTTTGCCGCATTCCGCCTTTTCAAGAATTTCTTTTCCGCCTTTTTTAAGGTGAACGGTAAGCTGTTTTCCGTTTAAAGAGTATTCTGCGCCGTTAAAATATCCGTTTGCAACGGTTATTCTGTCACGAAGAAGGGAAACAACCGTGTCCATATAAGACAGCAAAAAGCCTTTTCTTGTGTTTTCCGAATAAAACTTTACCTGCACTCCGACTGCCTTTGAGACTTCTTCCGCTATCTGCGAAAGGCGGCTTTCGTCAAGCTCCTTATAAGGATTTATGTAAAATACAGCCGTTTCTTCCTCTGTTTTCATAGAAAGAATTTCCGCAAATGCTATATCTAAATATTCATCAGTATTAAATTTTTCACCAAATAAATCTTTGAACAACGCCATGGGTGTTACATCCTGTCTATTTCTTTTAAAAGCTCTGATACTATTTCTTCTTCGCTGACTTTTCTGAGCACTTCGCCGTGCTTAAATAAAACGCCGCATCCGTCGCCGCCGGCAACGCCTATGTCAGCCTCTTTTGCCTCTCCGGGACCGTTTACAACACACCCCATTACGGCAACCGTTATTTGTTTGTCGCATTTCTCCAACGCTTCCTCAATTTGCGTTGCAAGGGAAATTAAATCTATTTTCGTTCTTCCGCAGGTGGGGCAGGAAACCAGTTTTACACAGTCCGTTTTAACCCCTGCGCCCTTTAAAATGTCAAAGCCTGCTTTTATCTCTTTTACGGGATTGTCCGTCATTGAAACACGTATTGTGTCCCCTATGCCGTCAAGGAGCAAAGAACCTATTCCTATGCTGGATTTAATAAGTGCCATATTGTGTGTTCCCGCTTCCGTTACGCCCAAATGAAGAGGATAGTCGCACTGTTTTGCCAACATTCTGTACGATGCAACCATTCTTTGAACATCGGAGGATTTAATTGAAACTACAATATCGTTAAAATCGAACTTTTCAAGAAGAGAAATGTGGTATAATGCGCTCTCGCAAAGAGCTTCGGGCGTGGGTGAGCCGTATTTTGCTAAAATATCTTTTTCAAGAGAGCCTGAATTTACGCCTATTCTTATAGGCACACCGTGCAGTCTGCAAGCGTCGGCAACTGCTTTAACTTTACCGTCATCTCCGATATTGCCCGGATTTATGCGGATTTTATCCGCCCCTGCCGCGATACTTTCAAGGGCACAGCGGTAATCAAAATGTATGTCCGCAACAACGGGCATTTTAACTGCCTCTTTAACTGCATAAAGTGTTTTTGCGGCGGCGGTATCCGGAACTGTTAAACGAACTATTTCACAGCCTGCTTTTTCAAGCTCTGTTGCCTGTCTGACATTTCCTTCAACATCGTGAGCAGGAACATTGAGCATTGACTGAACGGCAATTTTGCTGTCCCCGCCGATGCACACATTGCCTATTTTTACCGTTCTTGTTTTTCTTCTTTCTATCACCCTGCCGCACCCCTTACTATCGTCAAAATATCGTTAAACGTTACAACAAGCATAAGTCCCAAAAGAAGCACTAATCCTGCCGCGTGCACAAAGCCTTCATATTTAGGATTAACAGGTTTTCTGCGAATCCCCTCTAAGCACAAAAAGACCAGTCTGCCGCCGTCAAGGGCAGGTAACGGAAAAAGATTGAAAACGCCTATGTTTATTGAGATAAGCGCCATCATTTCAAGAGCAGATTTTAAACCCTCTTTATTGTTTACCGCATTTTGTGTTGCGTCTGCAATAACGTTTACCGTACCCACGGGGCCTGACAGGTCAGTAAGACCGTATCTGCCCGTAACTAAATCGAAAAGGCTCAGCCAAACTATTCGTACTATTGAAACGGAACGCTTAAAGGAATTTGTGATTATATTCAGCACATTCGGCTCTTCGCCTAAAATTACAAAATCGTATTCAATAAGAGTGTATTTATCCTCTTTCTGACATTTAAAGGTAACATCGTGAAGCTCCGTTTTAACACCGTCACGGCGAACGGTCATATCAAAAATTCCGTCGTCGGAACGGGACATTAAAAACGAAATATCCATATCGGAAAAAATTCTGTGACCGTCAATTGATAAAATCTCGTCATTTTCACGAAGCCCCGTTTGCTGACTTGTTGCTCCCTCGTAGAAATTGATTATCTTATTAGTTCCGATAAGATTTCCCATAGAAAGCACAATGGCAACGAGAATAAGCCCCATTATCAAGTTCGTTACGGCGCCTGCGGCAACAATAATAATTCTTTGCCAAACTTTTTTACGGTTAAAGGCGTTTTCGTCCTCACTCTCTTCGTCCTCGCCCTCCATACTTACAAATCCGCCTATGGGCAAAATGCGCAAAGCGTATGTTGTGCCGTTCTTTTTGCGTTTGAATATTGCAGGGCCCATTCCTAAGGAAAATTCATTTACCGTTACTTTAAAAAGCTTTGCAAAGGAAAAATGCCCCAGCTCGTGTGAGGCTATTAAAAAACCAAAAAATAATATTGCCACTAAATATGGCCAAATCTTTGAAAAAATTTCCAAAAAATCACCGCTCCATTGCGTATTTTATAACTAATTCTCTTGCGAGTTTATCTGCATTTTCAATATCTTCCAATGTGTAATCTTGAATGTCGGGAGCTTCTTCCGCTACCCGTTCAACAATATCGCCAATGTCCAAAAAGCCGATTTTACCCTCACGGAACATAAGGTTTGCCTGCTCGTTTGCGCTGTTTGCAAATGCAGGGGCTATGCCGCCTTTCATAAAGGCATTTTTGCACACATTTATCAGCTTAAAGGTCTCATAATCAGGCTTATAAAAGGACAAATTGCAAATTTCGGCAAGGTCAAGCTCCTCTGACGGAGATTCATATCTTTCAGGGTATGTGAGCGCATACTGAATGGGAATTTTCATATCCGGCAGACCTAATTGCGCAATAACCGCATTATCATCATACTCAACAGCCGAATGAATTATACTCTCCCTGTGAACGACAACGTCAATTTTTGAAGGTGACACGCCGAAAAGCCACGCCGCTTCAATAACCTCTAAGCCTTTGTTCATCATTGTAGCAGAATCCACGGTAATTTTAGCGCCCATTGCCCAATTGGGGTGTTTAAGTGCATCTTTCACCGTTACGTTTTTAAGCTCATCTCTTGTTTTACCGAAAAACGGACCGCCAGACGCTGTAAGGATAAGCTTTTTAAGAGCTTTATTTGACGGTTTGCCTTGAAGACACTGAAAAATTGCGGAATGCTCGGAATCAACGGGCAAAATGTGAACGCCGTTTTCCTTTGCCTTATTCATAACTATCTGCCCGCCGGCAACCAGCGTTTCTTTATTGGCAAGTGCAATCTTTTTTCTGCATTCAATAGCAGTCAGAGTGGGTCGCAACCCTGCCATTCCCACAATTCCGTTAATTACGGTGTCCGCCTGCACCACCCCGGCACATTCGCAAACGCCCTCTAACCCTGACAGAATTTTAGTATTTGTATCTGCCGTGCGGATTTTGAGCTCCGCCGCCGCTTTTTCATCAACCAAAGCGGCAACTAAAGGTTTAAACCGTCGAATTTGCTCTTCGATTATATCCACATTAGAATATGCCGAAAGTGCGGACACACTGTAGCCGCACTTTTCCGCAATTTCAAGGCTCTGGGTGCCGATTGACCCCGTTGAGCCTAATATACTTAAATTTTTCGTAGTCATTTAAAATACCACTCCGAAAATATTGATTACAGCGTAAAACGCAATAAGCACAAAGACCTCGCTGTCAAAACGGTCCATCATTCCGCCGTGACCGGGAACTAAATTGCTGAAATCCTTTACTCCGCGGTTTCTTTTGAGGACGGAAAACGTGAGATCTCCGAACATTCCTGCAATGCAAAGCACAACAGAAACCAGTGCCACCGTTAAATACTTGCCGTGAGGAGCGTCGAATACAAAATTCTCAAATATTGCATAAAGAATCAATGCGCTTGCAACGCCGCCGATAACGCCGCCGACAGCACCTTCAACTGTCTTTTTGGGACTTACCTTGGGGCAAAGCTTATGCTTTCCTAAAAAGCTTCCTGCGAAATACGCGAAAACGTCAGTAAGCCATGCGCAGAACATAACGTAAAGAATGAAGAAAAGACCGTGATGCTTTTCGTAGCCTGCATTGGGATAAAGCTTTTCAATTTCATTGCAATGCAGTAAAACCGTTACCGCAAAGGGAATGCCCCATGTTGTAACAATTACCGATGCGGCATCGTGAAATTTAATATTTTCAAAATCGGCAATCATAATTATAAAGCACAAAAGCCCGTAAAGCAGAAGAAAATAAACGGGATTAAGAGTTAAACCGAGTTTTTCACCCATTCCTAAAATCTGCGTTCTGAAGCCGAAGCACATAGGAATTGCAAAGCTTACTATTACCGTTAAAGCGTTCATAAGTTTATTCTTTATTCCCAGCGCATGACTTATTTCATAAGTTGCCATTACGCTCACAACAGCCGCCGCAAGCGGAAAAAGCCACGGTGCAATACCGCGCAACGCTACAACCGTTATTCCTGCTATTGCGCAGCAAATACCGGCGATTACTTTCTTTTTCATAACAAAACTTATATCCTCTCTGAATATGTAAAATTTACACTCGTCAAATTTACACACCGCCGAATCGACGGTTGCGGTTTTCAAATTCACGAAGTGCTTTAACAAAATCTTCCTCCGTAAAATCCGGCCATAAAACATCTGAAAACCAAAGCTCCGAATAAGCAGACTGATACGTGAGAAAATTTGACAGTCTGCATTCTCCGCTTGGGCGGATTATTAAATCCGGGTCAGGCATACCTTTTGTGTAAAGATAATCTGAAATGGTATCTTCATCAATGTCCGAAACTTCCATTTCACCGTATTTGACCTTTTCGGCTATGGTGCGAACGGCATTTGCAATTTCGTGCCTGCCGCCGTAATTTATTGCGATATTAAGGACTACCTTTGATTTGTCGCTGCTGATTTGCTCAATATGGTTCATAAGCCCCACTATATCTTCAGGTATTCCGCTTTTATCGCCGATAAATTTTAAAGTAATGCCCTTTTCTTCATTTTCCGCACTGCGCTCATCTGCTTCCGTTAAATATTCACGGAAAAGCTCCATAATAGCGTTTACCTCTTCCTGCGGTCTTTTCCAATTTTCAGTTGAAAAAGCGTAGAACGTTAGGCATTTCACGCCTACATCGGCGGCAAACTCGCCTATTTTACGAAATGTTTTCGCGCCCTCAATGTGACCCTTGTAACGGGGCAAATTTCTTTGCTTTGCCCACCTGCCGTTACCGTCCATAATAATTCCCACGTGTTTTGGAAGAACGGAAAACTTCGGAAGATTATTCTTATCCATAATTTGTCTTAAACACGAATTAGGGCAGCAAAATACGCTACCCATAATTTGTTATATCTCCATAATTTCTTTTTCTTTAACTGCTGACGCATCATCTGTTTTCTTGACAAAATCGTCAGTAATCTTCTGAATTTTTGTCTCTGCGTTTTTCTGATCGTCCTCAGTAATTTCAGAGGCCTTTTTCATAGCCTTTATCTGGTCAATGGCATCACGGCGGATGTTGCGCATTTTAACCTTGCACTCCTCGCCCATTGCCTTAACGTCTTTTGAAAGCTCTTTTCTGCGCTCCTCTGTGAGAGGCGGGAAAGTAAGACGAATAACTCTGCCGTCATTCATCGGGTTAATGCCAATGTCAGAAGCCTGAATAGCTTTTTCAATAGGCTTAATTGTTGAGGTGTCCCACGGCTGAATTGTAAGAATTCTGCCTTCTTGAACCGAAACTGCCGCCATCTGCTGAACGGGAGTGGGAACGCCGTAATAGTCAACAACTATTTTGTCAAGCACGGCGGCCGTGGCGCGCCCTGCACGCAAACTCGCATACTCACGCTCAAGCGCTGCAAGGGATTTCTCCATTCTTTCTTTCATTTGATCAAAAACTTTTTCCATAATAATCACCGTGTGATACATTACGCGCAAATAATATGAAAAACGCTTTGCGTACTGTACCGTTCCTTTCTTTATATGTAAGTCAAATTTTATATAAAATATTTAACTTAATTTTCTTTTCCAATTACTCTTCAACACAGAGCGTGCCCACTGTTTCGCCCAAAGCCGCTTTAACCATATTTTCAGGCTCGTTAAGGTTAAACACTAAAATCGGTATGCCGTTATCTCTGCAAAGGGAAGCGGCTGTGCTGTCCATAACTTTGAGCCCCTTACTTAAGATATCCTGCTGTGTTATAACGTCAAATTTAACGGCGTCGTCATATTTATTCGGGTCTTTGTCATAAACGCCGTCAACATTTGTAGCCTTGAAAATTATGTCCGCACCAATCTCCGCCGCACGAAGGGCCGCACCGGTGTCTGTTGAGAAAAACGGGCTTCCCGTTCCGCAGCCGAAAATCACGATTTTACCGCTATTAAGGTGAGAAACAGCCAAATCCTTTTTAAACGGTTCCGCAATTCTGGGCATATCAAGAGCAGTTTGAACAACTGCCTCAACCCCTAAAGAATCGAGTGTATCGGCAAGGGCTAAGGAGTTCATAACAGTTGCAAGCATTCCAATGTGGTCTGCTCTTGTTCTGTCCATATCACCGCTGGATCTTCCTCTCCAGAAATTTCCGCCGCCAACGACAATAGCCACCTGAACGCCCAAATCAGCCAAATGCTTAACGGAAGAGCAAACGCTTCCGACTACGTCAAAGTCAAAGCCGTGCCCTTTTTCTCCTGCAAGAACTTCGCCGCTGAGCTTCAGGAGAATTCTTTTATATTTAGGTTCCAAAAAAGAACACCTCCATACGAAAATGTATATTAAATTTCTATTATATTTTACCTTAAATTGGAACTTATGTAAATAGAAAAATTACACAATTTAACGGATTGTTATTCTACACTTTAATTATTGACTTAAATATTACCAAATTATATAATAAGTATAATTCTTTTTGGAGGAACAGTAATGGAAAATCAGGTTTTAGATATTGATATTATATGTTTAAAATTCGGTCTTTCGGGCGAACTTATAAATTTCCGCAAGCACGGTAACGGCAATATTAACAGAACTTATGTGCTGGAGTTCCAAGAAGACGGTCAAATCCAAAAATACATACTGCAAAACATTAACACTGAGGTTTTTAAAAACCCGTCCCGGCTTATGAGCAATGTAGCAGGCGTTACAAATCACATTAAGAAATATTATTCCGACAACGGAGTTGACCCTGACCGCCGAACTCTTGAATTTTTACAGTGTGACAACGGCGAATACCATTTTATTGACGAAAACGCACAATGCTGGCGTGTTTACAAATTTATTGATGATGTTTACACCTGCGAAGTCATCGACAATGAGGGTGTCTTCCGTGAAGCAGGCCGTGCTTTCGGCGAATTTCAAAATATCTTAGGCACCTTTGACATTTCAACCCTTTATGACACTATTCCCGATTTTCACAACACTGCAAAGCGGTTTGACGCGTTCAAGCAAGCTGTGCAGGAAAACAAAGCAAACCGACTTGCAAATGTAAAAAATGAAGTCGATTTTGTTCTTGCCCGTGAGGGTGACACTCACATTTTAACGGATTTAATTGACGAAGGCAAGCTCCCCTTACGCGTTACCCATAACGACACAAAGCTTAATAACATTCTTTTTGATAAAACTACAAACGAGGGAATTTGCATTATTGACCTTGACACCGTTATGACGGGTCTTTCCCTTTACGATTTCGGAGACAGTATCCGTTCAGGCGCTAACAAAACCGCTGAGGACGACCCAAACACAGACAATGTGGGTATAGATTTAGGTCTTTACGAAGCGTTTGTTTCGGGTTATCTTTCGACGGCAAAGGCCCTTACTGATATGGAAAAGCAATATCTTCCCTTCTCCGCAAAGCTTTTAACACTCGAATGCGGAATGAGGTTTTTAACCGATTATTTAAACGGTGATACATATTTCAGAACGGATTATCCCAATCACAATTTAGACCGCTGCAGAAATCAGTTTAAGTTGGTGGAAGATATTGAAAACAATATGGAAACAATGAAAAAAATTACGGAAAAATATTGCTAATCTAATATGATAAAATTATGGGGAACCCCCGGCGAGGGTTCCCCCGAAAAACAGTCCACCGGACTGTTTT
>JAFLUN010000003.1:54366-55754 GCA_022508785.1 Oscillospiraceae bacterium | reverse complement strand
TCGTAAATAGATGTAACTCCCGATTTTTCTTTGACGGATTCAATTTCCGCAAGCTTTTCCAGCGCCTTGAGCCTGTCGTAAAACTTAATCTCAACGCCTTTGCCGGCAGAGTATTTGATTTCCGACACGGAGAATAAATCAAGAGAATGTGTATCAACGCTCTCTCCGAAATTCACGGCAAGGTTTACGGCGTCCGCCACCGAGCCGAATGCTAATCTTCGAAGCCCCGTGAGCGCCTCTTCGTTCTTTGCGTTTTTTTCTTTGATTTTCTCGATTTCATCCGCTATCTGTTTTTTCCGCAAAAGCTTTTCTGCCTTTTTTTGCGGAAAGACGGTAAAGCCTGCCTTGTAAGCCGCCTCAGCGCTGTTACCGAGCGTTGCCGTAAGACAGCAAAATTCCGCTTCCTTTTTCGTAAGATTTTTGCCCATATCTACCTCCTTCTGATTGTAGAGAAATGAAATTTTATGGATTAAACTTAAAGCCCCAGCCTAAAATGGGTTGAGTTACTCTTTTAAAGGAGTGAACGTAAATCATATCCTGCCGTCCCTGCCCCTTTTTAACTCTTGTAATCAGCTTCACGTCTTCAAGCTCGCGCAGAGTTTTAATCGCCTTTTCCTTACAGCAGTCAAGGACTTTTGAAACACTTTGAACGCTGTAATAAATAAAGATTTCACCGTGTTCGTCAAACCAATCGTTTTTGCAGGAAAGGTGCATTCTGTCAAGCAATATTCCGTAAAGCATTTTTGCATGAACGGACAAGTGCGTGTATTCGCAGTCCTCAAAAAAGTGCTTAGGGATTTGCAGGTAATATTCACCCTCAGGCCACAGCTCAATATGTCCCATAAATTTCACCTCCCATAAATAGCGCCAACTCATAAAAAATTCCCGCATAATGCGGGACAGATTTGATAAATAGTTAAAAATTATCCATTAAATTCGTAGGGGACGATGCCCACATCGTCCCGTTATTTTGCAGAGGCAGATTTCCGCTACGCATTTATTCATTAAAAATAAAAAACCTGTCAAATGAATATTGAATAATGAAAAATGAATAACACTCCTCCAACCGTTCAGCTAAACAGTCCACTTCCGCAGTTTTCGACCGTGTTTCAACAGGTTTTCGACACTTTTTTGACAAGTTTTAAACAGCGGTCGGAAAAGTTTACCCAAAGGTCTGTTTTTCCAACTTAGGCGGTCGATTTTGAGGACTTCAAGCGGTCGGTAAACCTTACCGTAATAATATAGAAGTGAGTAATATAGAAGAATAAACATAAATACATTGCCTATTAAAAACGCGCGTGCGCGCGAAGAAAAGAGATTTTTAAAAATGAATTTTTGTATTTTATCAATTTAGAAGTTGCTATTTTTCCCTTCCCTCTGAGAGGGAG
>JAFLUN010000003.1:47698-54266 GCA_022508785.1 Oscillospiraceae bacterium | reverse complement strand
TAACTCTTGACATATAATTTTTCAATGATATAATAATCAGGCGACTAACAGTTAAACGACTAATTAAATTTTCGGAGTACGGTATGGAAGATAAGAAAAAAGAGCTTATTGAGATGCTGCATAGGCTGAATATCAGCGAAAGGTACATAATTGACCGCCTGCTTGAAGAAAAGGGGATTTATTTCGGTCAACCGCCGATTTTGCACTTTTTAAGCCAAAATCCCAATGCTACCCAAAAGGAAATTGCAGATTTTCTCAACGTTTCGCCTGCATCCGTTGCGGTGTCGGTTAAGCGAATGGAAAAATCGGGTATCATTTCACGGGCAACGGATAAGGACGACGCCCGCCGCAACAACCTATCTTTAACGGAAAAGGGAAAGGAGCTCGAATGCTTTGCAAGGCAGACCTTCAAGACTGTTGACAGCGCAAAGCTTTCAAACCTTTCAAGCGAAGAGCTGGAGGCTATGCTTGCCGTTGTAAAAAAAATGAACGATAATCTTATGGGGCTTTTCCCCGAAAAATGCAAAAAACATTTTAAACGTAAGGAGGAAGAAGATGTTTAAGCTGTTAAAATATGCCGACAAATACAAAGTCTATGCGTTTATTTGTCCGCTTTTAATGATAGGCGAGGTTATTTTTGAATTGCTCATTCCGCAGGTTATGGCGGATATTGTTGAAACGATTCAGTTAACGGAAACGGCGAATGCCGCAGTGCAGAGCGCCGCTATTCACAATATTTACGTTTACGGCGGCAAAATGCTGATTTTTGCCCTCTGCTCGCTGTTTTGCGGGTCACTTGCGGCAAGAGTGGGAGCCGTAGCAGGTATGGGCTTCGGCGCATCTCTGCGACGCGGTCTTATGGAAAAAATGCAGACCTTCTCCTTTTCCAATGTTGACCGTTTTTCAACCGCATCCCTCATAACGAGAATGACAACGGATGTTAACACGGTTCAAAACACCTTTTTAATGCTGGTTCGCGGCTTTTTCCGCGCGCCCATAATGCTTGTTACCGCCCTCGTTCTGTGCATCAAAATGAGCCCTGAGGTTGCAAGGGTTTTTGCCGTGGCGCTTCCCGTAATCGTAGTGGTACTTGCAATTTTCGCGCCTATTGCCATAAAGCGTTTCCGTGCGATGCTTAAAAAATTCGATAATTTCAACGCATCTATTCAAGAGAATTTTACAAATATTCGAGTAGTTAAGGCATTTGTGCGCACAGACTACGAAAAGAAGAAATTTAAAGAATCAAACGACGATTTAATGGGCTCCGTAATCCACGCTGAGAAAATTATGATTATGGGCGAGCCTGCTTTAATGCTCCTTATGTATTTGACAATTATGGCAATCGTCGTTATAGCCACAAAGTCAATAGCGGAGATGACCCTTGATGTCGGTCAATTTACGGCGATTTTCACATACGCTTTCCAGATTTTAATGTCCTTTCTTTTCACCATAATGATTTTGGCTCAGTTCTTTATGGCAGAGGCGAGCGCAAAGCGTATAGGCGAGGTTTTGGAAGAGGAACCTGAAATTAAAGACCCTGAAAACCCCGTAAACGAAGTACCCGACGGCAGTATTGAGTTTAAAGACGTGTCCTTCCGTTACGGAGAAGGCGCAGACGTTATTAAAGATGTGTCTTTCAAGATAAACAGCGGTGAAATGATAGGAATTATGGGCGCAACGGGCAGCTCCAAATCTTCAATTGTTCAGCTCATTCCACGGCTTTACGATACCGGCGCGGGCGAGGTTCTCGTTGGAGGAAGGAACGTTCGTGAATATTCCGTTTACCATCTTCGCGAGGCAGTTAGTATGGTGCTTCAGAAAAACGTTCTGTTTTCGGGCACAATAGCCGAAAATCTTCGCTGGGGCAATAAAGAGGCTACCGATGAAGAGCTGAAAAAGGCTTGCGAAATTGCCGATGCACTTTCCTTTGTTGAATCCTTCCCCGACGGCTTTAATACGGATTTAGGGCAGGGGGGCGTTAACGTTTCAGGCGGTCAAAAACAGCGCCTTTGCATTGCCCGCGCTCTCCTTAAAAATCCGAAGATACTCATTCTTGACGATTCCACCAGTGCGGTTGACACGGCAACGGACGCAAGAATCCGTGCGGCACTGCGCAAATACACGCCCAGCACCACGAAAATCATTATTGCTCAAAGAGTTTCTTCCGTTTCGGATTGCGACAAGATAATAATTCTTGACGGCGGCAAGATTTCCGATATCGGCACTCACGAAGAGCTGTTACAGCGCAGTGAGATTTACAAAGATATTTACGAGGCACAGCAAAAGGGCTGTGACGATTTTGACATACAGGGAGGTGCTTTATAATGCCGGGACCGAAACGCAAAAACACGCCGCCCGTAAGAAAGCCTAAAAATGCGGGCGCAACGGTAAAAAGACTTTTAAAATATTTAGGCAAAAATAAAGCGCTTCTCATTGGAATGATAATATTCGTCATTTTAAGCTCCGTTGCAATGGTTGTTCTTTCGGTTGTAATTAAGCCTATAGTTGACGATTTGCTTATCCCGGCCATTGGGCAGAAATTTTCCCTTTCCCTTTTTGCAGGAGTAAAAAAGCAGATAATCATTATGGGGGCAATGGCAATACTCAGCGTAGTTTCCTCTTATTTCAAAGCGAAATGCTCCGTTTTGCTTACGGCAAGAACCATGAATCTTTTCCGTAAGGATATATTTGATTCCGTTTCCGTTTTGCCCATAAAGTTTTACGACACTCGCCCCAACGGCGAAATTATGAGCCGCTTTACCAACGACGTTGAATCCGTAAGAATGTTTTTGTCTCAAGGAATTTCACAGCTCATTTCCTCAACGGTCACTATTGTAGGCTCGTTTATAGTAATGCTTTGGTTAAGCCCCGTTCTTACCGCGCTTGTGGTTGTTATGGTTGCCATTATGGTAGTCATTACAAAGTTCTTAGGTAAAAAGAGCGCCTTTTATTTCAAAAAGCAGCAGCAGGACATCGGCGTTGTTAACGGATATATCGAAGAGATAATCGAAGGGCAAAAGGTTGTTAAGGTCTTTAACCACGAGGATGAAACTATTGAAAAATTCAACGATATAAACGAAAAACTGAGAAAGGCTTCAACGGGGGCCAACACCTTTGCCAGCATTTTAATGCCTCTTATGAACAACCTTTCCCACGTAAACTATGCAATAACTGCCGCAATAGGCGGAATGCTTGCAATAAAGGGCTTTATGACGCCCGGCGATATTGTTACGTTTTTGCAAAATTCAAGAAACTTTTCACAGCCCATCTCAAACCTTTCACAGCAGTTTAACAATGCCATAATGGCAATTGCAGGCGCTGAGAGAATTTTCGAGTACATTGACGAACAGCCCGAAACCGACGAAGGCTACGTTACTCTTGTAAACGCAAAGAAAGATGAAAACGGCGTTATTACCGAAACAGATGAGCGCACAGGTCTTTGGGCTTGGAAGCATATTCACAGGGGCGACGGAACCGTTGAATACGTTGAGCTTCAGGGTAAGGTTGAATTTGAAAACGTCACCTTCTCTTATGACGGCAAAAAGACGGTTCTTGACGACATTTCCCTTTACGCAAAGCCGGGGCAGAAAATTGCCTTCGTAGGCTCAACGGGCGCAGGCAAAACGACCATTACAAATCTTATCAACCGTTTCTATGAAATAAGCGACGGTAAAATAAGGTACGACGGAATAAATATTCAAAAGATTAAAAAAGACGACCTGCGCCGCTCTTTAGGTATGGTTTTGCAGGATACGCATTTGTTCACGGGTACGGTTAAGGATAATATCCGTTACGGTAACTTAAATGCCACCGACGAGCAGATAGAAAGTGCCGCAAAGCTTGCAAACGCTCACGAATTTATTATGGCTTTGCCGGAAGGGTATGACACTGTGCTTCAGGCGGACGGCGGAAATCTTTCACAGGGTCAAAGACAGCTTTTGTCAATAGCCCGCGCCGCAGTTTCAGACCCGCCCGTGCTTATTTTGGACGAAGCCACAAGCTCAATAGACACAAGGACGGAAAAGCTTATTGAACAGGGTATGGATAAGCTGATGGCAGGCAGAACCGTGTTCGTTATTGCCCACCGACTTTCAACCGTTCGCAACGCAAATGCAATAATGGTGTTAGAGCACGGCAAAATTATTGAGCGCGGCGACCACGACGATTTGCTTTCACAAAAGGGCAGATATTATCAGCTTTATACGGGTCAGTTTGAGTTGTCGTGATATATTAAATGTTAAATATTCGTAGGGACGATGCCCACATCGTCCCTTTTTATTTTAATGAATGATGAATAATGAACAGTGAAAAATTCAAGGGAACGAAATTTTCCGCCCCTCTTAGAGGGGACTGGCGCAAAGCGACTGGGGGAGTTCTTAGTAAATTTTCTGTTAAGTTCCTCAAAAACACAGTCGCACTGCTCACCCCTTGCGCTTCGCATTGCTCCTTGTTTTTTCACCTCAGAACTTCGCCTGTCTCTGCCACCGGCAGCGGCTCGTTCTTCGCCCCTTACTGTCGCATATCATCATTTTTTGTAACAAACTGCACAAATGAGCATAACAAAAATTGTGTGCCATTTGATTATTTTGTTCAAAAATCTCTTGAAAACTCTGTTTTCCCGTGATAAAATATATCTGTATAACTAAACGAAAGACGTCTCCCGCCTCTGTAGGCGGCGGGTTCCACTTCCGTTTTTCGGTGGCGTACGATTCCCCACCGAAACGTTGAATAACGGCGCTATGCGCCTTATTGAATTATGGAAAGGTATGTGAACTATGAAAGAGAACAAACACACGGAAATTGATAATCAGGTTCCCGTTTATCTTTTCCATCAGGGCAATAACGCCCGCGCTTACGAATTTTTAGGCTCACACAGAACGGCTGACGGCTCGGCTGTTTTCAGAGTTTGGGCGCCTAACGCCCAGAGCGTGTCCGTTGCAGGTGATTTTAACGGTTGGTCGGATACTCAAAACGTTATGACGAAAATTTCCGACGGCGGAATTTGGGAATGTGAAATCCCAAAGGTCGAAGTGTATGACGCTTATAAATATTCGATTTTAACGAAATCCGGCGAGCGGCTTATGAAAAGCGACCCCTACGGCTTCCATATGGAGACCCGCCCTGCCAACGCCACGAAATTTTATGAGCTTGAGGGCTACAAATGGACAGACACAAAGTGGGAAGAGCAGAAAAAAACATCCTCTTCTTACGCCAAACCCGTTAATATTTACGAGGTGCATTTAGGCTCGTGGAAGCAGCATGAGGACGGCAATTTTCTGTCCTACCGCCAAATGGCAGAGGAGTTAGTGCCTTACGTTAAAGAAATGGGCTACACTCACGTTGAGTTTATGCCCCTGACGGAATACCCCTTTGACGGCTCTTGGGGTTATCAGGTTACGGGCTATTTTGCCGCCACATCACGCTACGGCACCCCCCACGATTTAATGTACTTAATCGACACGTTTCATAAAGCAGGAATAGGCGTAATTCTTGACTGGGTTCCCGCCCATTTCCCCAAAGACGCCAACGGACTTTATGAGTTTGACGGTACGAGCTGTTATGAATATTCAGACCCCAAAAAGGGCGAGCATTACGGCTGGGGCACAAGAGTTTTCGATTTCGGCAAGAACGAGGTTCGCAGCTTCCTTTGCTCAAGCGCCATGTTCTGGCTGGACAAATTCCATATAGACGGCCTTCGTATTGATGCGGTGGCCTCAATGCTTTACTTAAATTACGACCGCAAAGACGGCGAGTGGATAGCAAACAAAAACGGCGGAGTTGAAAATTTAGAGGCAGTTGAGTTTTTCCATAAGCTCTCGGAGCTTTTGTTCCGTGATTACCCTGGCGCTTTGATGATAGCAGAGGAAAGCACCGCTTGGCCAATGGTCACAAAGCCCGTGTTTATGGGCGGTCTTGGCTTTAATTTCAAGTGGAATATGGGTTGGATGAACGACATCCTGCGCTATTTCTCTCTTGACGGAATTTACCGTAAAAACAACCACGACTGCATAACGTTTTCATTCTTCTACGCCTTTTCGGAGAATTTTATTCTTCCCATTTCTCATGACGAGGTAGTCCACGGCAAGTGTTCGCTTATAAACAAAATGCCCGGAACCTATGAGGAAAAGTTTGCAGGGGTCAGAGCGTTCTTAGGTTATATGATGGCGCACCCGGGCAAAAAGCTTCTGTTTATGGGCAGTGAGTTCGGTCAGTTTATTGAATGGAATTACAAGCAGGGGCTTGACTGGCTTTTGCTTGATTACGAAATGCACCGCAAAATACAGGATTACACGAAGGAGCTTAATAAGTTCTACAAGAAAAATCCGGCGCTTTGGCAGGTGGATTACTCTTGGGAAGGCTTTTCGTGGATTTCGTCCGACGACCGTGACAATT
Organism: Oscillospiraceae bacterium; assembly: GCA_022508785.1. Taxonomy (GTDB): domain Bacteria; phylum Bacillota; class Clostridia; order Oscillospirales; family Acutalibacteraceae; genus Fimenecus. The sequence continues at coordinate 47,873 of JAFLUN010000003.1, read as the reverse complement.
CGGTTATCGCTTTCCGCAGAATCGCAGAGGACAAGAAAGAGCTTATTGCCGTTTGCAACTTTACCAATGTTCGCCGTGAGAATTACAGAATAGGCGTACCCAAAGGCAACGCTTACAAAATAGTTTTCAATTCGGATGACGAACAGTTTGGCGGATACGGCGTTTCTCAAAACCC
>JAFLUN010000003.1:32508-47598 GCA_022508785.1 Oscillospiraceae bacterium | reverse complement strand
AACCATATTCTTTTAGGAGGAAAATATATGGCTCGTAAAAAGGAATGTATTGCAATGCTCCTTGCCGGCGGTCAGGGAAGCCGCTTGGGCGTACTTACAAAGAACATTGCGAAGCCTGCCGTACCCTACGGCGGCAAATACAGAATTATTGATTTCCCGCTTTCAAACTGTGTAAATTCAGGTATTAACACGGTGGGTATTTTAACTCAGTACCAGCCCTTGGAGCTTAACGACTACATCGGCAACGGCAGCGCGTGGGATTTGGACCGCATAAACGGCGGCGTTCATATGCTCTCGCCTTATCAGCAGATCAAGGGTATGGAGTGGTACAAGGGAACGGCAAATGCAATTTACCAAAACATAAATTTCATTGACCGTTATAATCCCGAATACGTTGCCGTGCTTTCAGGCGACCACATTTACAAAATGGATTACAACAAAATGCTTGATTACCACAAGAAAAATAACGCCGCCTGCACCATAGCAATGCTGGAGGTTCCGTGGGAAGAGGCAAGCCGTTTCGGTCTTATGATTTTAAATGACGACAATTCAATAAGCGAATTTGAAGAAAAGCCGAAAAATCCCCGAAGCAACAAGGCTTCAATGGGCGTTTACATTTTCACTTGGTCAAAGCTTCGCCAATATCTTATTGACGATGAAAACAACCCAGACTCTTCAAACGATTTCGGTAAAGACGTTATCCCTGCAATGCACAAGGCAGGGGAGAGAATGTTTGCATATCTCTTTGACGGCTATTGGAAGGATGTTGGCACTATTGACTCTCTTTGGGAGGCTAACCTTGACCTTTTGAACCCGAGAGTTGACCTTGATTTGTCCGACAATTCCTGGAAAATCTATTCAAGAACACCCACAACTCCGCCTCAGTACATTGCATCGTCAGCAGACGTTCAAAACTCAATGGTATCCGAGGGCTCGAGAGTGTTCGGCGAGGTTGACTATTCAATCCTTTTCCACGACGTAACCGTTGAAGAGGGCGCAAAGGTTCGCTATTCAATAGTAATGCCCGGCGCCGTAATCAAAAAAGGCGCAGACGTTGAATATTCAATCATAGCTGAAAACGCCGTTATTGAAGAGGGCGCAAGAGTAGGCTCTTCTCCCGAAGAATTTTCCGACCGTTCCGAGTGGGGAATTGCCGTTGTAGGCGCAGGAGTAACGGTCGGCGAGGGCGCTCAGGTTCCCCCGAAAGCAATGATTTCGGAAGACGTGGCAAAGGAGGAGAAATAAATTATGACAGGACAGAATATTGTAGGAATTGTTTTCTCAAATGCTTATGACGAGTGTCTCCCTGAGCTTACGGGTCTTCGCACAATGGGCTCCGTTCCCTTTGCAGGCAGGTACCGTCTTATTGACTTTGCGCTTTCAAATATGGTAAATGCGGACATTGAAAAAGTCGGCGTTATTACAAAATCAAATTATCAGTCCCTTATGGACCATTTGGGCACGGGCAAACCGTGGGACCTTTCAAGAAAAACCGAGGGAATGTTCCTGCTCCCGCCCTTCTCAACAGCAGAGCAGGGCAGTAACGTTGATAAAATTGCCTCATTAAAGGGCGCAATGGGCTTTATCAGCCGTTCCAATGAAGAATACGTTTTGTTTGCAGACTGCAATACGGTGTTTAATGCAGACGTGCGTGAATTTATGGCATTCCATACTGAAAAGGATGCCGACATCACCATTCTTTACAAGCACGGCAATTCGCCTGCCCTTCACGACGCTATGATTATGGACGTTGAAGAGGACGGCAGAGTTTCAAAGGTTTCGTTTGCACCGTCAGGAGCCCGGAATGTAAATTATTCTCTTAATATGATACTTATGAAAAAGAGCCTTCTTGAAAGGCTTATGAATGAGGCAATCAGCCAGAATTTGACGGATTTTGAGGCGGATATCATTCAGAAAAACACCGACAGACTTAAAATTTACGGTCTTGAATTTAAGGATTTCGCCGTTACAATTGATTCAATGGCTTCTTATTTCAAAGCAAATATGAGCCTTTTGGAGCCTGAAAACTGCTTGAATCTCTTTAATTCCGAGCGCCCCGTTTACACAAAGCTTAAGGACGATATGCCCGCCACCTACGGCATAGGCTCAGACGTTAAAAATTCCCTTGTGGCAAACGGTTGTATTATTGAGGGCGAGGTTGAAAATTCAATCATATTCAGAGGCGTAAGAATTGAAAAAGGCGCTATAGTTAAAAATTCAATCGTAATGCAGGACACTTACATTGCGCAAAATTCCATTATCAACTGTATTATTGCGGATAAAAACGTTGTTGTAACGCCCAATAAAACCCTCTCCGGCGTTGAAAATTATCCCGTTTATATCGGCAAGGGAATTGTAATTTAAATTAAGACTGATGGGTAATTATTTCGCTCCCTCCCTGAGGGAGCTGTCGACGCAGTCGACTGAGGGAGTTAATCCAAAATCCACTTTTTACTCCCTCCGTCTCGCCTGTGGCGAACCACCTCCCTCTAAGAGAGAGGAAAGTTACACAAACTATGAAAGGAACATTACAGAAAAATATGAAAGTATTATACGTATCAAGTGAAGCGCTTCCCTTTAAAGCCTCAGGGGGCTTAGGCGACGTTGCAGGCTCTCTTCCCGGGGCTTTGCGCAAGCGTCTTATCGGCGCCCGTGTCGTTATGCCCCTTTATGACACAATAAGCCAGGAGCTTAAGGACACAATGACCTTTGTCACCTCAATTTCCGTTCCCGTTGCTTGGAGGCGGCAGTACTGCGGTATTTTCGAGGCAAGAGCCAACGGAGTAATCTATTATCTTCTTGACAATCAGTATTATTTCAAGCGTGACGGGCTTTACGGCTATTACGACGACGCTGAAAGATTTGCATTTTTCGCAAGAGCGGTGCTTGAGATGATTCCCCACATTGGTTTTAAGCCGGACATTATTCACTGTAACGACTGGCAGTCAGCCCTCACTCCCGTTTATTACTCCACCATTTACGCCAACCGCGAAGGCTATGAAAACATTAAAACCGTTTTCACCATTCATAACATTCAGTATCAGGGCACATACGGTATGGAGCTTTTGGGCGAGGTTGTGGGTCTTCCCCCCGAAAATGCAAATATCCTTGAATATGACGGCGACTGCAACTATATGAAAGGCGCAATTGAATGTGCAGACAAAGTAACGACCGTAAGCCCCTCTTATGCAGGCGAAATTCTTGACCCGTGGTATTCTCACGGTCTTGACGTTATTCTTAACCAAAGAAGCTGGAAGCTTTCGGGCATTCTTAACGGAATTGACACCGTTCTTTACGACCCGAAAACCGATAAGGATATTGTAAAGAATTACGATACGACTGATTTTGCCAAAGGCAAGGCGGCAAATAAAAAGGCTCTTCAGGAGCATTTCGGTCTGCCCGTTCGTGCAGACGTTCCCGTTATCGGTATGGTTTCCCGTCTTGTCGGTCACAAGGGCTTTGACCTTGTAAAAGCCGTTCTTGACGAGCTTCTTTCAACAGTTGACTGTCAGGTTGTGCTTTTAGGCTCAGGGGAATGGCAGTATGAGAGCTTCTTCCGTGAAATGGCGGCTAAGCACCCTGACAAAATGGGTATTGAATTAGGATTCATTCCCTCGCTTTCAAAGAAGATTTACGCAGGCGCAGACCTGTTCCTTATGCCCTCAAAGAGCGAGCCCTGCGGACTTTCCCAGATGATTTCTCTTCGCTACGGCACAATCCCCATAGTGCGTGAAACAGGCGGACTGCGTGACAGTATTCACGATTCAGGCGACGGCAAGGGCAACGGCTTCACCTTTGCAAGCTATAACGCTCACGATATGCTTTATACAATTAAGCGTGCCGTTGACGGCTACTCCAACCGTGAGGGCTGGAATATCCTCGTAAAGCGCGCAATGGAATGTGACAACTCTTGGGGCAAATCCGCCAACGAGTACATAAGACTTTATAAGTCAATTCTTTAAAAAGAATAATAAAACAAAAAGAGCCACGCAAGCGGCTCTTTTTTGATGCTCTTTGCAAACTTGTAGGAGGGACGATGCCCACATCGTCCCACAAATGTTTATATATCAAAAATTGTTTCGGACGGGTGTGGGCACCCGCCCCTACAGGATAACCAATTCCGCTCCCTCTCAGAGGGAGCTGTCGACGCAGTCGACTGAGGGAGTTAATCTAAAATCCACTTTTTACTCCCTCCGTCTCGCTGCGGCGAGCCTCCTCCCTCTTGGAGGGCGGGTATGTACACCAAACACTAAAATTTATTTATCAATATTCCGTCTGTAATGAAACAAATACTGCTGGGCAATTCCTTCGGTGCCTTCCATACAGGCAGGTAAGCCCCCAGGGTACATCTCCGCCATAATGCGCTTCACCCAAACGTCAACGGGAAAAGCCGTCAGCTTGTGAAAGCCGTAAAGCAAAGTGCATTCGGCAACCTTTGCGCCAACGCCCTTGATTTTTTGGAGCTCCTCTCTGCCAAATTCAATGGGGCTTTCTTCGATTTTTTTGAAATCAACCGTCCCGTCAGCGACCTTTTGCGCGGCGTCGATTATGTATTTTGCTCTGAATCCTGCACGCAGAGGAGCTAAATCCTCAGGCGTTAAAACTGCTAATTTTTCAGCACTCGGAAAAGTAAAACCCTCGCCCGCCTTTTCACCGAAATTTTCGCAAAGACGGGAAACAATGCCCTTAATTCTGGGGATATTGTTGTTTTGAGAAATAATGAACGAGCACAACGCTTCCCACGGCTCCTGGCGCAAAATCCGTATGCCGTTGTATGCGGTCACCGCTTTAACAAGATTTTCCTCGTCATATTTTGCGATAATTCCTTTGTAATCTGTGTCAAGGTCAAAATACGGCTTCCAAATTTTTTCAAAATCCTCTTCGCTCGTCCCGTAAAAAATCAGCTCGCCGTTTTTCTCTTCAATTTTTAAAAATTTGCCGTATGCAACGCCGCAAAATGCTCCGTCTTTTTCTTCCCACCGAAACGCCTGACCGCAGTCAAGGCAGAGGGAGAGGCTAAACACTTCAGGCTTTAAAATTTTGTAATCGCTCATATTTTTCATCTCCCACAAGTAAATTTAACTAAAATTTTTCACTCAATTTTTACCTTGTGAATATGCACAAAAATTTTTGACGGGTTTCCCGTCCGTACCGCTCCATTTTGTATAAAACGTGAAGGTGATACAACTTTCCGTATTAGTTAAAGTTTTAACAAAGTCTTTCAACAGATAGTTCAAAAGTCGGTTTTTCGTTGAAATATTAGGGATTTTAGCCGATTTTTTAACATTTTCAACAGAGTTTTGAACAATTGTCAACAATTGATAATTATACTGTGAGTATATTTTCCTATGTAATAATTTTTGTTAAATATTCCATATTGACAAAATTTTTCAGAAAAAAACTGACTTAAACAGTATATTTTTTACTATAAATTCCTACAATAAAATTAAATCAAATTCTGTGAGGACAAACAAATGGTAAAAGGAATCAACCGTCAGGTTTTAGAGTTAAACGACACAGGCTCACGCTATTTTGAAAAAGCCTTTTTCTTCGTAAAACCCGAATACAGCCGAGAATCCGAATCGGTCCTGCGCCAAAGCGCCCTTCGAGCCGTAAACGACGGTCTTGGCGTGCCCAAAAGCCGCCGCCAAAAAATTAAAAGTAAAGTCGCCCTATTCGCAGAGTTACTTGTATCCGCAGGGGCAGGGGCAGTAATAACCGCTTTGATTATAAAATAATCAGCTCTTTCGGGGAGTGGGTTAAATCTTCGCAACCGTTTTCGGTAATGAAAACCATATCCTCAATGCGCACGCCGAATTTTCCCGGGACATAGATGCCCGGTTCAACCGTAACAATTTGACCGGGGACAAGGGGAACGTCGTTGGCTTTATTCAAATTCGGGTATTCGTGGATTTCAATTCCCACGCCGTGTCCCGTGCTGTGAGTGAAATATTCGCCGAAGCCTTCGTTTTCTATAACATCACGGGAGAGAGCGTCGCCCTCAATGCCCGTAAGCCCTGCACGAAGTCCGTTTATGCAGGCGGTTTGGGCTTTCAGTACGGTTTCATAAACCTTTTTCATTTCGTCCGTGGCAAAGCCGAGGGCTACAGTTCTTGTCATATCGCTGTGGTATCCGTCCACCACCGTGCCGAAATCCATTGTAATAAAGTCGCCGTTCTGCACCTTTTTATCGCCCGGAACGCCGTGGGGCATAGACGTGTTGGCTCCGCTTACGGCAATAGTCTCAAAGGAAAGAGCCTCGCCCCCGTGGGAAAGCATATAAAAATCAAGCTCCAAACCGATTTCTCTTTCCGTAACGCCCTCTTTAATAAACTTGCATATATGTGCAAAAGCGTCATCGGTAATTTTCTGCGCCGCCTTAATACATTCAAGCTCTTTTTCCGTTTTAACCGAACGCAACGAGTTTATAAGACTGTCCAAACAAGTGTCTGTGTGAACGGCAACATTCTTTGCCGAGCCTTTAAGTGAATTGTAAAAATCCAGCGTCATTCGTGAGGCCTCAACCAGCAAATGACCGCATTTCATACCTTCAAGAATTTCTGCAATTTGAGGGAAAATGCGGTTTTGCAACACTACCTCGCAGTTTTTCGCCTGCTTTTCTGCCGCCTCAATATAGCGACCGTCTGTAATGAATATTGCTCGGTCAGCGTTTACTATCAAAAACCCGTCCGATGACGGAAAAGAAGTAAAATATCTTCTGTTCTCAGGGGAAATAATAAGCGCGGCGTAATTGTCGCCTAATTTTTTAAGTTCTCTTTGTAAATTTTTCATTTGTCTACTCCATACCCGTGATTTTTCTCAAATTCTGCTATGATTGGCGCTTCTTTTCGCCTGCGTTTTGCGTAATAGCGAGGGAATCTCGTCTCCCCCTGCATAGGGTCAATGCGAACCGCAACGGCGCCGCATTTATTAGCCGCTTTAATGTCCGCAAAAAGCTGATCGCCTAACATTGCCATTTCGTTTATATTTACACCCATTCTCTTTGCGGCAATTTTCAGCTTAAAAGAAAAGGGCTTTTTTGCAAGATGAACGTAAGGGAGCGAGAGCGCCTTTGCAACTCTTCCCGCCCTCGGATTTGTGGCATTCGTAATAATCATAATGGGAATGCCTGCATTTTTAATATTCTGTATCCACTCGTGAATACCCTCAATAAAATCCATGGTGCCGTCAAAGCAAATGGTGTTGTCAACGTCAAGCCCCACTGCCTTTACGCCCATTTTCTCAAGATCCGAAGGAGTAATATCGGTAACACGCTTAAATCTGTAATCAATTTTCGGAATGAACATAATTATCACCTAAAAAAGCTATCTTAAAAAAACAGCGGACAAGAAACTTGTCCGCTAATTTTCAAAACAAACACGAATTTAGAAGCGAAAGCTTATTTATACTTACGCTTGCGTGCTGCCTCAGACTTCTTTTTTCTTCTAACTGAAGGCTTTTCGTAATGTTCTCTTTTGCGTACTTCCTGAATAACGCCGTCGCGAGAAGTCTGCCTTTTGAATCTTCTGAGAGCGCTCTCAAGAGACTCGTTCTCTTTAACTTTTACCTGACTCACTGTAAATCCCTCCCTTTTTATATTGGGATACACTGTGTATTATACATAATATAAATGCAACTGTCAACAGTATTTTTCTAATACAAACCAATTAAAATCTGCTTTTTACGAAAAAAACACAAAATGTTAACAATTTGTTCATAAATTTGCATAAACTTTGACAAATTCCTGTGTTATATTTTAAGCAGTTAGAGGATGACAGCTCTAATGCAAACGTTTTTCCGGTTTCTTACCCAAAACCGTAAAAATCCTATTTCTGAGTTTTTACCCAAGAACTTAGACTTAAACCCGAAGGAAAATTAACCGATAGTTTCTGCTATCGGTTTTTTCTTTTGTTATTTGATAGATTTTAGTTATTAGATTTTAGATACCTGTAAGTGTGCACCTACTCTACCCTCCCTCTTAGAGGGAGGTGGCAAAACGAAGTTTTGGCGGAGGGAGTAAAAAAAGAGAGAGTTTTATGAAAAACTCCCTCAGTCGCTACGCGCCGGCTCCCTCAGAGAGGGAGCGGATTTTTGTCAGAACTTTTTGTGTAATCTAATCTAAATTATTTATCAAAGAGTTTCAGCAAGGTCCTTGATATACGCCTTGAAATCCTCGCCGATTTCGTCGTGGGTGAGCGCTACCTCAACGTTGGCTTTCATAATGCCCAGCTTGTTGCCCATATCGTAGCGAGTGCCGTTAAAGTCAACGGCTGTAAGCTTGCCCTGCTTTGCAAGCTCGCACATAGCGTCGGTTAAATAAACCTCACCGCTCTTAGCATCAGGCGGAGTTTGCTCAATAAGGTCAAAAATCTCAGGGGGAAGAACAACTCTGCCTAAAATTGAATAGCAGGAAAGAATTTCTTCGGGAGTGGGCTTTTCAATAATATTGTGAACGGACATAACGTTGTCTTCAAGAGGTGTTACGTCAAGCGTGCAGTATTTAGGAACGTCCTTACGGGGAACCTCCTTAACGCCTACCGTGCCCACGCCGTATTTTTCATAAGCACGGCAAAGCTGACCTACAACGGGGTCTTCCGAAATAATAACGTCGTCACCGTACATAACGGCAAAGGGCTCGTCGCCTACAAAGCTTTTTGCGCAGCAGATTGCGTGGCCGAGACCCTTCGTCTCTTTCTGGCGGATAAAGTAAATATTAGCAAGGTTTGAGCAAGCCTTAACGTCCTCTAAAATCTTTGCCTTGCTTGCGTTTCCCTCAAGCTTTGTTTCAAGCTCGAAAGCGTGGTCAAAGTGGTCTTCAATAACGCCCTTACCGCGGTTTGTAACGATAAGAATATCGGTAATGCCTGCCGCTACCGCTTCCTCAACAATGTACTGAATTGCAGGCTTGTCAACAATGTTGAGCATCTCTTTCGGAACTGCCTTTGATGCAGGCAAAACTCTTGTGCCGAGGCCTGCTGCGGGAATGATTGCTTTTGTAATCTTTTTCATAGTTTGTTCTCCTTACGGTTTGTATATATATTTCTATTTAATAAGCATACTTAACAGCGACGATAAATTGGAGTTTATTACCATCAGCACTATTGCGGCAAGAACGGCAAATCCAAAAGAGGTTCCGCCGTCGCTCATAATTCTCATCCTGCGAAATTCTTCGTTTCCTGCGGCAAAATTGGAAGAATTTATTTTCCTTACGCTGTTCACAACGTGCTCTTTGTATTTTTTATCGGCAATAAAGCCGAAGTAAAGGGACAAAGCTAAATTAGCAACAACGTTGCAAAGAATACCCACTGCGGCGCCTACAGGATATTTTATTTCGGCAGAGAGCATTTTTGAATACATTTCATTCACTGCGGTGAGGGGGTCATCAGCTGAAACTGCGTCAAAATTTTGATATTCTTCCGAAATTTCAGTAATCTCATTTTGCATACGCACATATTGCGGAACGAACATAGGAATAATTGCAAGAGCCAGCGTCATCGCCATAAAAACAGCGCCTAATTTATACATCTTTCGGTAAATGAACCAATACGGCCCGAACAGGAAAGCGAAGAAATTAAAGGTGCGCTTACCCGATTTTCCTGCAAAGAATTTGTGAAGATACTTTTGAGGCTTCTTTTTAATAAAAGCCGCCGCGTCCGCCGTGGAAACGCCCTCTTCCAGCTCAGGCGGAAAAGCGCTCAGCGGATTCGGGAACTGATAAGGCGCTGCGGGAGCTGCAAATGGCGGCATCTGCCCGTTTACGGGATTTGCGGGATTTGCGGGATTTGCATAGGGCTGATATGTAGGATTTGCGCCAAAGGGGGGCTGTGCAACGGCAGGGGCGCTCTCAGGCTCCGGCTCGTTCTCAGGCTTCCAAACAAAGCCCTCGTTGTGTTTGTCAGAGTAGGCACATTCGCCGTTTCTCTTATAACAATCTCTGTGATGGGGCGCGCCGCAAAGGGGGCACACCACAATATCGTCTTCAGCGGCAAACGCTTCTCTGCAAACGGGGCATCTTTCGTTAGTATATCTAAAATTATTCATCATACGTTCCAACTGTTGACATAGCTTTCTTGCTCAGGCGTGAGAACGTCAATTTCCGTGCCCCAGCTTTTAAGCTTTCTCAACGCTACCTTTCTGTCAATTTCTTCGGGGACATCAATGACCCCTGCTTTAAGTTTTTCTCGGTTTTCAGCAATATATTCTGCGCAAAGAGCTTGAACTGCAAAGCTCATATCCATAATTTCGGCAGGGTGGCCGTCACCTGCGGCTAAATTCACAAGCCTGCCTTCTGCCAAAACGGATATAACCCTTCCGTCCGCCATTTCATAGCCCATAATATTCTGCCTCTGCTTGAAAATGCGGACTGCCATACTTTCCAGCTCAGGCAGATTTATTTCAACGTTAAAATGACCTGCATTGCAAAGAATTGCGCCGTCCTTCATATTTTTATATGCCTTTTCGGTGATAACGTCTTTACAGCCCGTAACGGTTATAAAGAAATCCCCGTATTTTGCCGCCTCTTCCATTGGGTATACGTCAAAACCGTCCATTTTGGCTTCCATGGCTTTTATCGGATCAATTTCAGTAACGATTACTTTAGCGCCCAAGGCTTTCGCCCTCATTGCAACGCCCTTGCCGCACCAGCCGTAGCCAGAAACTACGGCAGTTTTGCCTGCAACAATTAAATTAGTGGTTCTGTTTATTCCCGTCCAAACGGATTGCCCCGTGCCGTAACGGTTGTCAAAAAGATATTTGCACTTTGCGTTGTTAACGGCAATCATTGGGAATTTAAGCTTTTTATCCCTGTCCATTGAAACAAGCCTTATTATGCCCGTTGTGGTCTCTTCGCATCCGCCCAAAACATTGGGGAGCAGGTGCGGATATTCATTGTGAATAAGATTAACTAAATCTCCGCCGTCGTCAATAATAATATTCGGTTCTGCACTTATAACCTCACGCAGGTGATTTGTATATTCGTCTGCCGTGGCGTTGTACCACGCAAACACGTTTAACCCTGCGTGCGCCAAAGCCGCCGCAACATCGTCCTGCGTTGAGAGGGGGTTTGACCCCGTAACATACATCTGAGCGCCGCCTGACGCCAAAACCTTACAAAGATAAGCCGTTTTCGCTTCAAGGTGAATTGAAAGAGCAATGCGAAGTCCCGTGAAGGGCTTTTCTTTAATAAAATCCTCTTCAATACTTGAAAGAACGGGCATATGCGCCTTAACCCAGTCGATTTTCTGCTCACCCGACGGGTAAAGACTTAAATCTTTTACCAAACTCATATATTTCTCCAAAATAAATTGAAAATCTTTTTTTAAATATACCATAATTTAGTATTAAAATCAATATGAGAGTTAAAAGAATATTCATTGACAAAAATCGCGTTTTGTGTAATAATTGAATAGTATATAATATATATTTTTGTATGGAGGCAAAAGACTGATGAAAAGTAAACTGATAAAAATAACGTCCCTTTTGATTGCTCTTACAGTTTTGCTCTGCTGTTTAACGGCCTGCGGTCAGAAAAAACCGGAAGAAGAGGAAATTACGAAAAAACCTGTTGACATAGAAGCTCCGCCAACAGAAAATTTGGTTGACTTTGACGAGTATACTCTTCCCGAGGACGAACCGAGTACCGACCCGGAGGAGGAGCCTTCTTCGTCTGCTGAAAGCTCAACGGGCACAACTGCTCCCGCACCGAGCACGACTAAAGCGCCGAATAACGGCACTAATCCCACAACCTCTGCTCCGACTACAACTCAGGGGTACAGAACGCCTACAACAAGCGAAATGAAGAGCCTTCTTAAAGCGGCAGGCTACATTTACGACGAAGAGCAGGATATTTATTATACCGATAAGTACTCGTGGCAGCGCCATTTCGGTTTTTCAGGCATTTATGACGAAGGCGCAAGCTATCTTAATATGGAATACGTAACCTTCAAGTGCGATTTTACATATAACGGTAAATATTGGCGTATTCAGTGCTGGAAGGGTCAGTATGCTCTTCTTTGCGGCGCTGAAATGGGCGTTTACACGAAGGATATTGATTCGTCTCTTTCCGAAGATTTCTACGCCTGCGCAAATGACGACAACCTTCTTGAAATGGGCTTCGATTTCTACAAGACCACAAAGGATTACAACAACCGCAACCGTCTTTTCTACCGTCCGCTTGAGTTCCATTGGTGGCAAACAGGCTTTAAGTTCGGCTACTGCAATCCTACAAACTGCGTTGCTGTTATGACCCTTCGCGCTAAAGACACCGCAATGGCAGACGGAATTGAAAAGGGTCTTCAAAACGTTACAAATAAAAACGGCAGGCTCAATCCGTTCTACGAGTACGGCACAAAGGCATCACAGGGCAAGGCAAACCTTTACCAGAGAAGCGGCAACGAATTTAAAATTATCTGGGTAAATGCAGGTTACACCAATTACAGCGGCAATATGGCTTGATTTTTAATAAAATTTTAATACAAAGTCTCACTGCAACTTGAGTTTGCAGTGAGATTTTTTGTATGAAACAGAGAATTTTGCGTTTTTCTTCATTATAGTTGAAAAACGGCTCATTTTAGTGTAAAATATACAAATGATAATTATATAAAGTTGATTTTGATAATTTTTTTTGGAGGAAACGTATGAATTATTCGCTAACTAAAGCACAAGCAAAGCAGGCAATTGAAGCAAAGCTTTCGCATTTTATAGGCGTAAATCCCGAGGAGGCAACTAACGAGCAGTATTACAAAGCAGTGTCGCTTATCGTCAGGGATATGATGAGCCAGGGCAGAACGGAATTTTCAAAGGAAGCAAGCCGTAAAGGCACTAAAAGAGTTTATTATCTTTGTATGGAATTTCTTATGGGCCGTTCCCTTAAAAACAATCTTTATAATTTAAATTTAACAAAAACCTTTGAAAGCGCTCTTAAAGATTTCGGCATAAAGCTTGAAGCTCTTTATGAGTGCGAGCCGGACGCAGGTCTTGGCAACGGCGGTTTGGGTCGACTTGCCGCCTGCTATCTTGACGGTCTTGCCACGGGCGGCTACTGCGCAAAGGGCTATTCAATTCTTTACGAATACGGCATTTTCAAGCAGAAATTAGTTGACGGCTGGCAGACTGAATTGCCGGACTTTTGGCTTCCCGGCGGTGAGGTTTGGCTGGTTCCCCATGAAGAGAGCGCTTACGAGGTAAAATTCGAGGGCACGGTAAGAGATTCGTGGGACGGCAGCTTCCACCACGTTGAAATTGATGACGCCAATACGATTTACGCAATTCCTTACGATATGCACGTTGCAGGTAAAGACGGCAAGGGCGTTTCCGTGCTTCGTCTTTGGTCTGCAAAAGCCCCAGGTCTTGATATGGGACTTTTCAATCAGGGCGACTATATGCGCGCAATGGAAAGAAACGCTATGGCAGAGGTTATTTCAAAGGTGCTTTACCCTGCGGATAATCACCCTGAGGGTAAGTCGCTTCGACTTCGCCAGCAGTATTTCCTTGTTTCCGCTTCCGTGCAGGATATTGTTAAGCACCATTTAAGAGAGTTCGGCACCATGGACAATTTCTCAGATATGGTTGCCATTCACATTAACGATACACACCCCACAATGGCAATCCCCGAGCTTATGCGAATTTTGCTTGACGAGTGCGGCTACGGCTGGGACGACGCTTGGAATATCGTAACAAAAACCGTTGCTTATACTAACCACACCGTTATGAAAGAGGCTCTTGAATGTTGGCCTGAGGACCTTTATAAGCGCTTAATGCCCCGTCTTTGGGAGATAACGAAGGAAATCGACAACCGTTTCAGAGCATCTGTTTGGGAAAGAACAGGCAATGCAGACACCGTGGAGCGAATGGCGATTATGTCAAACGGCGTGGTCCGTATGGCTAATCTCTGCGTTGCAGGGTCACACTGCGTAAACGGCGTTTCCGCCCTTCACAGTGACATTTTGAAGGATACGGTTTTTGCAGACTTTTATGCTCTTGAGCCTCAAAAGTTCACTAACGTTACAAACGGCATTGCCCACCGCCGTTGGCTTTGCCAGTCAAACCCCCAGCTTGCAAAGCTCCTTAAAGAAACCATAGGCGATAAATACGTTAAAAACGCAAGCAAGCTTATTGATTTAAGAGAGTTTAAAGATGATGAAAGCGTGCTGAGCGCCCTCGGCGAAATCAAGCTTCACAACAAAAAGAATTTCGCAGCTTACATTAAAAAGCAGACAGGCGTTGAGCTTGACGTAAATTCAGTATTTGACGTGCAGGTTAAAAGACTTCACGAATATAAGCGCCAGCACTTAAACGCCCTCAACATTTTGGCTCAGTACCTTTATATTAAGGAAAATCCGTCAGCGCCTGTAGTTCCCCACACGTACATTTTCGGCGCAAAGGCGGCATCAGGCTACTTTATAGCAAAGAAAATCATCGAGTTTATCTGCGCACTGTCAAAAATGATAAATTCCGACCCCGACTGCAAGGGCAAATTGCAAGTCGTTTACGTTGAGGATTACAACGTAACAATGGCTGAAAGGCTTATTCCCGCCGCAGAAATTTCAGAGCAGATTTCACTTGCAGGCACGGAGGCCTCAGGCACCAGCAATATGAAGTTTATGATTAACGGCGCTGTAACGCTCGGCACCATGGACGGCGCAAACGTTGAAATATTCGACGCCGTGGGTGAGGATAATATCTTCATTTTCGGTATGAGCACACCCGAGGTTCAAAATCTTCAAAGGCGCGGTTACGATTCACAGCAGTATTACAACAATAACGGCGAGCTTCACAAGATTATTGACTTTGCAAATCAAAACGGCATAAACGGCACCTTCTTCCACGAGGTAACGTCTACGATAATTCACCACGACCCGTATATGGTTCTTGCTGATTTTGAGGATTACAGAAGAAAGCAGACAGAAATTTCCAACGCGTATCTTGACCAAAATAATTGGAACAGAATGTCTCTTATGAACATTTCCGGCGCAGGCATTTTTGCCGCAGACCGCTCCATTGACGATTACGCAAAGAACATCTGGCACGCCAAATCGGTATTTAAGAAATAATAACCTCACGAAACATAAACGAAATCAAAGATTTCTATGT
>JAFLUN010000003.1:22673-32408 GCA_022508785.1 Oscillospiraceae bacterium | reverse complement strand
TTCGGAGAACATTGTTTCACACCTGCTTCACACTTGCACGCTTCGCAGACGTGAAATAATAACCTCACGAAACATAAACGAAATCAAAGATTTCTATGTTTCGGAGAACATTGTTTCACACCTGCTTCACACTTGCACGCTTCGCAGACGTGAAATAATAATCAATTAACGGTAAATTATATTTTGTACGGGAGGGCTTCCACGCCCTCCCGTATTTATATTTATGTGAGTTTATGGAGAACACTTTACCGTTTTTGCTTTATGTGCTACAATATAGAAAAACACCATTACGGAAAAGGTAAAAATTATGAAAAAATACTTTGCGCTTATCACGGTTACGGTAATTTTCGCTTTGCTTTTGGCGTCTTGCGGAATTAAGAACAGTAAAAAAGACAGTAACACCCCGTCCGACAAAAACGGTGCTTTGCTGGATTCTTCCGATTTACCGACAGTTACGGACACAGACGGCAATACCGTTGACTACTCCGACGGTTTAACCGAGCCTGAGGACGATGAAAACGTATCAAGTCCGTATCTGTCCGTGGGCTCCCTTAAGGATATAAACAGTAAGGCAGGCACAAGCATTAAATCCCCCAACGGCTTTGAGGTCACAAACGAGGAGTTTGACCTTGACGACACCGTGTCCCCGAAAATTGCGTCTTATTCGTTTATGGTAAACGGCAGTGATTATACGCTTTCAGCGTCAAGGAAAACGGGCGGAATGCTTGTGAATATTTACCTTTCCGACGGTACGGCACTCGGCGAAGGACTTGAAAACGGGCAAGACTTACCGCCTTCGCAGTATGACAATATGTGTGTCGCTCGCTGGTTTGACGACGGAGTTCAGTATAATCTCTATGCAGAAGGTGTTAACCTTTCTGAGTTTAAAGCCGTTTACAGCGCGGTAAAATAAATATTTAACAACAAAACGGGAGTATTCCTTTTGGGGGAATACTCCTGTTTTTTACCCATAATAAAATTTTAAAAGCAGAGATTGTATCCGCTCCCTCTTAGAGAGAGCTGTCAGCAAAGCTGACTGAGGGAGTTTTTTCGCAATTTTTACTCCATTTTTATTACTCCCTCTGTCACGGCTTTATGCCGTGCCACCTCCCTCGGCGAGGGAGGGTGATTTTCAGTCGTTGTCGCAATTGTTGTCACAGCAGCCCGTGGGGCGGTATGAATCCTGAAGACAGCCCTCTTTGGGCGGGAAAAACTCGTCAACGGGGAAGCGTATTCTGCGGAATGCATCGCAGGGGCCTTCCTGTTCGTAAGAGCATTCACGCTTCGGCATACAGAAGTCGTATGCAGGAATGAGCATCTGAACGTCACGCTCCAATTGAACTATCGTGAAAATACCGAGAGTTACGACAACTGCACGGTCATTGGGCAAAAAGCTGTCATCAACAAACGTGCCGATAAACCGTCTACATACGCATTTTGGCACCTTGCATTTAAAGCAGTCGCAAATATCCTGCGGACGGGCAATGCGCGCGTCAAGAACTATCGGGTCAACAGTTTGAACCTTGGCACGGGGGTTGGTGTTTGCCATTTCAAGCTGAGTATCGTTTTCGTCGGAAACAAAGGTTGATGAGAATACCTTTACATTGCCCTCAGACCCGTAAAGAACGCATTTTTTGTTAAAGGTTGCAAGACCGTCAACTTGAATGGGCGCTACGCAGCCCGGCTGAACCGTATCAAGACATACCTTGAAAAAGTAGGTAAGGTCAACGGTGTAAAAACCGCGGTTAAAGGGCATTTTTTCAACATCTATTAAAACATTAAGTACTTCGGCACTGCGCGCTCTTACAGATGCGGCTGTGTTTATAACGGCCTGACCCTCTTGGGTAAAGGTTAAGCGCAGATCCTCAAGGCAGTCTTTGTCGGCGCAGGAGTCATAAACTCTGTTTGTGTCAATGCAGACCGCTTCTTTTATTTTGCACGGCTGGTTAGAATTATCTGGCATAAAAAATCCTCCTATTTCATTTGTCAACTTATATTTATCGACTGACAGTATCATATTATGTGGAAAATAGCATCTTGTTACCCTTGAAAGTTAAAAAATAAAATGGTAGAATTATATTAAATTATAATGATATACTTGCAAATGTGAGAAGTGAACGGAAGAGGGTGAGCAAGGTGTTCACAAATATAATTGCTGAAGTTAAAAAGGTAAAAGAAAGCTTTGACTTTATACGGCGTGAAGAGCGGGCCGCCTTGCACGGCAAAAAAGGCGGAGATCCCATTTTCCGTATGGTTGAGGCGGAGCGGTGCCACGCTAATATTTTAAGAATCATCCCCTCGTCAATAATTCTCTTTTTAATTGAAGCCTTCGGTATGCTTTGGGCTCTTACCAATAAAATCAAATTTGATTACGCCATAGGCTTTTTCATTTCCTTTTTATGCTTTACCGGGGCGGCGGCAGTGTTTATCTGTATTATTGAAAAAAAGCTCAGCGACCCTGATTTTTCCTCAAAACAGAAAAGAACGCTTTATATGTCCTTTTGGCTGGTTTATTGCGTTGCGGCTATGTCTTTTTCAATAATGGAGCTTTTGGACAGGGGCACAATAAACAACTATATGAGCTTTATTTTCATTTTTACCGTTATGCCCGTTATTGAACCGCTGCCAAAAACGGTTTTACTTATTGTAACGCTGACAGCCGAAGGGCTGGTTATGCTTAAATCAAACGAATACAATCCCGATGTTATGCTTGTGTGCTTCGTGTCGGTGATAATAGCGTCAGCCTCGTCTTATGCTATCTTTTTTAAGTTTATGAACAGCAGAATCACCGAAAAACGCCTTGAGCATTTTGCAAACGGCGACCAGCTCACAATGCTGACAAACAGGCGGGGTTTTAATTCGCTTGCTCCCGAGCTTAAAAGATATTGCGGCAAAAAGTCGCTGAAAATGTTAGTCATTATGGCGGATATTGACGATTTCAAGCAATATAACGACACCTACGGTCACGTTGAAGGGGACATTTGCATTAAAAACGTTGCCGCTAAAATAAGAGAGAATTTTTCAAGACCCACTGACATTTGCGCCCGTTACGGCGGAGAGGAATTTGTGGTGCTCAGCACCGTGCGGGACGATGAAAAGCTCCTTGAGCATATAAAAGAGCTTTTGGCAGACGTTGAAAATACAGTTGACAAAAGCGGCAGGGGTGTAACGGTCAGCATCGGCGTTTGCATTTCGGAAAACCCCTCAAAAGCAGAGCTCGGCGACCTTATTAAAATTGCCGACAAGGAGCTTTATAACGCAAAAGCAAACGGCAAGAACTGTATTTCCTACAAGGGTAAAATTTATAAAAACTAAAATTGAATGTACATTTAAAATCGGCAGTTTCAGAAGGAATTGCCGATTTCTTGCTTTTTTTTCGCATTTGTGGTATACTGCCAATATATATGCTGTTTTAAGGTATAGTAGTGTGAAAATACGCAGAAAGGAACGGTACCGTGTGCGCACAGTAATTTTTTCGTAAATTTTTGTGCGAAGGCTGTATCGTATGGCGATTTTTATGTTTAACAATATCTACAATTCTTTATATCTTTTAGGGCTTCAGACATTGCGGCTTTTAAAAAAATTCGGCAAACGGCTGAAAGAGGTTCTTTTGCGCCCCTTAAAAGCAATAACCACGCTTCTCTTTACGGCGATTATAGTTATTGACAAATTTACGCTTAATACCTTTCATGAGGTATCGGCAGATGCAAAATCTCTTTTCACTAACACAAAAAGAGTTGTTTCATCGGCAAAGAATGACGGAAACGGCACAAAAAAAGACCGCTTGAAAAAGCTGCCCGATTACTTTTCGCAAATGTGGCGGCTTTATAAGCACGTTTTCGCTTATGCAGGCAACATAATTTTGCCGATTGTAAGCTTCGTTATTATGCTCAACGTAATTTTTGCATGGTCGGGCAAAACCTTTGCCCTGGAGCTTAATTATAACGGCAAGGTAATAGGCTATGTTAAAAGCGAGGCAGTTTACAAGCAGGCTAAAAAGCAGGCGACGGAGCGCTTGCAGATTTCAACAGCCGAGCGTGCAGAAGACGAAGAAGACACTCAGGAGCTTATCGGCAATGCGGAATACAGCTTAAAAACGGTAAAGCTCAGTAAAATAAGCGATGCAGACGCCATTTGCGAAAGCCTTATTGAAAATTCAAACTGCGAAATCACCAACGCTTGCGGAGTTTATATTGACGATAATTTCCTTTGCGCCGTTAAAAACGAAACGGACGCTTTAGCGATTTTTGATAATATTCTGTCGGTTTATGAAGACGGCGACGAAAATTCAGCGGTAAGCTTTGTTGAGAATATAAACTACGTTCAAGGGCTTTACCCTGATAATGACAATACGGTTTGGGATGCGGAAAGGCTGTCGGATAAGCTTAACACCAAAAAGAGCGAAGCCCGTTACTATACGGTGGAAGCAGGCGACAGCGTTTCAAAAATAGCCGATAAATGCTCCGTCAGCTTAGCAAAGATTTTTGCTCTTAATCCGGAGCTTAAGGAAAATATTCACGTAGGGCAGAAAATACTTATCGAGGGCGAAGTAAACTTTGTTCAGGTTCAAATAACGAAAACGGAAACCCATACAGAAGTCATAAAACATTCAACGGTAAAGGTAAATACCGACTCCCTTTATATAGGCGACTCCAAAACCGTTGTAAAGGGTGTTGACGGCGAACAGCTTGTAACCGAGCTTGTTACTTATATTGACGGAGTAAAGGTATCGTCAAAAGAGGTTTCAAGAGTTACGACTAAAGAACCCGTTGAAGAAAAAATACAGGTCGGCACAAAGAAAAACACCTTCTCAGGCTACGGTAACTACAATTACTCGTATTCGGGCGCAAAATTCTGCTGGCCGGGTGTGGGCGCTACCATAATTTCTTCAAGATACGGCAAGCGTGCTCTTAACGGCTGGCATAACGGAATTGACCTTTGCAGACCGGGCGGCAGTAAGGGAGCACCCGTTGTTGCGGCAGAATCAGGAAAGGTTATCTACGCAGGCTATGAAGGTATGGGCGGAAACACCATAAGAATTGACCACGGAAACGGCTTAGTTACAATGTACTGCCATTTGAAAACGGGCTCAATCAGCGTAAAACCCGGGCAATACGTTACACGGGGTCAGCAAATAGCGCAGATAGGCGACACAGGGTTCGTTACGGGCGCTCACCTTCATTTTGAGGTCAGGGTTAACGGTAACAGAGTAAATCCCGCGCCTTATCTCGGAATCAGCTAATTAAATCGGAGACGGTATGGGAAAATATATTATTGCAGGCATTAAAACTGAATATGAACCGAAATACTCGCTCCTTCGTGAGAGAAGCAAGGAATACTCGGCGGATTTTCCCGACGGTGAGGCTGAAATCAAAATAAATCTTTCCGAGGAGTTTCTTGATAATCAGCTCAAAGCCTTTCCGAATCTTACTCGGGAAGAGCACGAGTATATGTGGACGGGCGAAGGCTTTTACAATGAGGTTTTGCTTCACGGCGGAATAGTTCTTCATTCTTCGTGCGTTGAAAAAGACGGGCAGTGCTATCTTTTTTCGGCAAAAAGCGGAACGGGTAAGTCAACTCACACTCATTTGTGGCTGAAAGAGCTGCCGAACACCCGAATAATCAACGACGATAAACCTCTTTTAACGGTGAAAAACGGCAAGGTCTTTGCCTGCGGCACGCCGTTTTCGGGCAAGACGGACGAAAACATAAATGAAACCGTACCCGTTCGGGCAATAATATTTTTATACAGAAGTAAAGACAATAAAATTGAGCGCATAAAGCCCTCGCAGGCGGTTCCGAAGTTTTTGGCGCAGACGGTAAATCCCCACTTGAAAAATTATGCCGACGAAATGCTTGAAAGAGCTGACGAAATACTGACTTCAGTGCCCGTTTTCTCTCTTGGCTGTAATAAAGAGGCAGGCACGGGCGAATTTGTGTATGAAGCGATTGAAAAGGAGCTAAACAATGAAAGTTAAAGACGGATATATCTTAAAAAAGGTTGCAGGGGAAAATATTGTTATTGCAACGGGGGAGGCAAGGCTTTCCTTTAACGGAATAATCACCTTTAACGAGGTGGGCGCAGAGGTTTTCACACGCCTTGACGGCACAAAAACCATCACCCAAATTGTCCAAGAAATAGCCTCGCTTTATAACGCACCGAAAGACGTAATCGAAAAGGATATAAACAACCTTATCGAAAAAATGCGAAATCACGGACTTTTAGAGGAATAGTGGCGTTAAAAGCTATATATAATGAAAGGAACGGTACCGTGCGAAAAGCTGCTTTTTATGACTTTTTGCGCGAGTGCCGTATCGCGTGGCGATATGAAGGATAGAACCGCAGTAAAGTGGATACGCAAAAACACGGGAAACAGAGATTTAGAAGGCGCTGTGCTGATATTGCTCAACGCCTTAATTGCCGTGTGCACAACGCTTTTTGCGGTGATTTCAAAAAATGTTATCGACTGTGCTCAAAAGGGCGATTTTGAGCTTTTAAAAAAGCACGTTTTAATTTTACTTTCTGCAATTCTCATTCAAATGCTCGCCCGCATTTCAGCGTCTTTTCTTGAGGCGGTAAGCCAGGGCAGAGCTGAAATTGCATTAAAAACGAAGGTCTTTTCAAGCATTTTGGGCGGAAATTTCGCAAAAATGAATTTTTACCATTCAGGCGAGCTTATGACAAGGCTCACGGCAGACGTTTCCGTGGTAAGCGAATACGCAGTTCACATTGTGCCCACGGCTACGCTTAACGTTGTAAAATTAGTTTCGGCGGCGGTCACTCTTTTAGCGCTGGACAGGCAGTTTGCCGTGGTGTTTATAGTCTGCGGAACGGCAGTGTCCGTGGCGGCGCTCATTTTGCGCAATCCCATAAAAAAGCTTCACCGCACCGTTCAGGAAAAAGACGGACACTTGCGCTCTTTTATGCAGGAAACAATTGAAAATCTTTTTGCAGTCAAGGTTTTCGGAATCGAAGAAAAAATGGTTCACCGTTCAGTTAAAAGGCAAAGAAGGCTCTATATTGCAAAGCTTAAAAGAATAGGCGTTTCAATAGCTTCTCAGCTTGGGTTCTCCTTCGCCTTCGCCCTCGGCTTTTTGGCGGCGGTTGCATACGGCGCAAAGGGAATTTTAAGGGGGACTATGACCTTCGGCACGGTAACGTCGCTCATTTTACTTGTAAATCAGCTTCAGTCGCCCATTTCTGGAATAACGGCGGTAATACCCTCGTTTTTCAGTATGGTTTCCTCTGCAGGAAGGCTTATGGAAATAACGGAAGAAAAGAGCGAAAACAAAGCATTTGAAAATATAGATTATGACAGTTTTGTGGGGATAGAGGCAAAATCCCTTTCCTTTGATTATGACGGCGAGCCCGTAATCTCAAACGCCGATTTCACGGTAGATAAGGGCGATTTTGTGGGAATTTGCGGCCGCTCGGGTGCAGGCAAAACGACTTTGTTTAAATTGCTGACGGGACTTTACGAGCCCGTTTCGGGAAGCGTTGTGGTAAAAACGGACACCGGAACAAAAAATGCAGACGCCCTTCGCTCGCTTATTTCATTCGTGCCCCAGGACAATATGCTTTTCAGCGGTACCTTGCGTGAAAACATTACCCTTTTAAATAAAAATGCAACGGACGGGGAAATTGAAAACGCACTTAAAACCGTTTGTGCAGACGAATTTGTAGGAGCTCTTCCCTTAGGGCTTGAAACGCAACTTTCCGAGGACGGCGGCGGAATTTCACAGGGGCAGGCACAGCGTCTTGCCATTGCGAGGGCGTTGCTCAGCGGCAGAAAAATTCTTTTAATGGACGAGGCTACCTCTTCTCTTGACGCCGAAACGGAAAAGAAATTTATAGAGAATTTGAAAGAGATAAACGGCATAACGGTTTTGTTTATAACACACCGAAAAGAGATTTTGCGTAATTGCAGTAAGGTAATCGAAATTTCAGGCGGCGAAATCAGCATAAAATAACGAAAATATATTGCATAAACCGAATATATTTGCTATAATTCAAGTGTATACGATTTTTGCATAGGAGAATTTGATATGGACTATAACTATAGAGAATCTTCAAATGAGGAGAACGGTATAACTCTTGCGCAGATAATGCAATACGTTAAGCGCGTAGTGCAAAAGTGGTGGCTTATTGCTATTGCTGCAGTCGTTTGCGCAGCAGTCGGGTTTACGGTGGCAAAGGTTACTTACGAGCCCACTTACAGCACGACAGTCCGTTTTACGATTGATAATAAAAGTGAAAATACCGTTACGCAGGGTCAAACCTCGTCTGACATTAACGCAGGTATTCTTCTTGCCCGTAACTACAGGGACATTATGACGGGCAGCGACACGCTTATGAATCTTACTGCAAAGGGCAGCGGATACGACATTAAGGGTTCCGAGGTTAAAAGGATGATCAGCTCTTCTCTCGGCGATGAGCGGTCAATTATCGAATTAACCTTTACCACAAACAATCCGGATTTAACTTATGCCATTGCCACAAGCTATGTCAACAATTATCCTACCGTAACTGAAAGAGCGTATCAGTCAACAAGGGCAAATATGTATGACGAGCCGCAAATGCCCACAAGAGCGAATCCTGATAACAGCACGGTTATGTACACTTTATTCGGATTTATTGTCGGCGCAGGCGTGGTTGTTCTCGCAATTTGTATGAGCATCTTTATAAAGGACACGCTCAAATCTGCAGACGATATTTCAAACAAACTTCACAGCAGAATGATAGGTCAAATAGCCCACGTTAAAAAGGCTGACAAATCAACGAAAAAACTGCTTATTTCCGACCGAAAAATGGACTTTATGTTCGTTGAATCGTTCAAGATAATCCGAACAAAGCTGGAAAGCAGTTCAAGGCGTCACGGCTACAAGACGTTTGTTTTCTCCAGCTCTTATGAAAACGAGGGTAAAACAACTGTTGCCACCAATACGGCGTTAGCTTTGGCAAAGAACGGCAAATCAGTCCTTCTTATTGACGCTGACCTTCGTAAGCCTGCCGTTTATTCAACTCTCGGCGTTTCAGCGGCTAACGAATTGGGCCTTGCAGGGGTTATCAGCGGCGAAAAGACTTTGAGCGAATCAATTAAATATTTTGAAAAGTTTAATCTTTTCCTTCTCATAACAAGTCAGGCAGTTGCAGATTCCGCAGAGCTTTTAGCGTCTGAGAGTATGGAAGAGATAATTGAGGCAGTTAAAAACGAGTTTGACTATGTTATTATTGACACTCCCCCTGCAGGAGTTTTGGCAGACGCCTCGATTATCGGGCAGTATGCAGACGCCTGCGTAATGGTTGTCCGTAATGACTTTGCTCCTTCAAGAAGAGTAAGAAAGACGATTGAAGATATTGAAAGCACGGGCATTGAGGTTATAGGCTGCATTTTCAACAATTCAGAATCAAACACTGCCGACGGTCTTGCAAAACGCAGCAGGCGTCGTCGCGGTTACGGCTACGGCTACGGTTACGGCTATGGCTACGGCTACGGCTACGGTCCGAGCAGCAAGAGCGACAGCAAAAGCCGCAACGAAAAACCGAACGATGAAGATTAAGTAATTTAAAATTTTATAGCAAAGCAAATTTGGGCACATTCAAGAAATTGAGTGTGCCCTTTTAGATGTTAGATTATAGATGTTAGACATTAGAAATTTGTAGGGGCGGGTTTCCACGCCCGCCCGTAATGGTTATTTGTTTTTTTACTGCATTTCGGGACGATGTGGGCATCG
>JAFLUN010000003.1:21144-22573 GCA_022508785.1 Oscillospiraceae bacterium | reverse complement strand
GGAATATAATAAACTGAAAGGGGGAGAAATATGGAGTTTTTTTTACAAAACCTATGGGCAATGTGGATAGCCGTCGGGATTTTCTTTCTTGTAATTGAGCTTTGCACAACAGCGCTTATTTCCATTTGGTTTGTGCCTGCGGCAGGAATAACGGCGTTACTCTCGTTCATTATTCCGAAAGTATCGTGGCAAATCGCAATCTTTGCTCTTTTGAGCGCGGTGTTTATGATACTTTTCAAGAAGCTCTATAAAACTAAGCTAAAGAAAACCGAAGACGATGTTAAACCCGAAACGTCGCTTATAGGCAAATCCGGCGTAACGCAGGAACCGACGGGCGTTCACGGCGGCAGGGTAAAATGCGGAGACGTTTATTGGCGTGCAGTCAGTGAGGACGGCAGCGTAATAGACGCCGGCGAAACGGTAATAATAACAGGCGTAAACGATACAACGCTTGTTGTTAAACAAGAATTATAAAAATATTTAAAAAAAAGGAGAAATTTTTATGCCATTCATTTTAGGAGCACTCGTACTCATTCTTATCGGAATCATCGTAGCAAACGTCAGAATCGTACCTCAGGCAGATGCCTTTGTCATTGAGCGTCTCGGTTCTTATTACACCACGTGGGAAAACGGACTTCACGTTAAAGTTCCCATCATTGACAGAATCGCAAAGAAAGTAACTTTAAAGGAATCAGTTGTTGACTTCCCGCCCCAGCCCGTTATCACAAAGGATAACGTTACAATGCAGATTGACACGGTTGTTTTCTACCGCATTGTAAATCCAAAGCTTTACACCTACGGCGTTGAAAGACCCATGATGGCTATTGAAAACCTTACCGCAACAACTCTCCGTAACATCATAGGTGATATGGAGCTTGACGCAACTCTTACCTCCCGTGATGTTATCAACTCAAAGATTACCGAAATCCTTGACGTTGCAACAGATGCATGGGGCATTAAAATTAACCGTGTTGAGCTTAAAAACATTATGCCTCCTAAGGAAATTCAGGATTCCATGGAGAAGCAGATGAAAGCAGAGCGTGAACGCCGTGAAAAGATTTTGCAGGCAGAAGGTGAAAAGAAATCTGCTATCCTCGTAGCCGAGGGTGAAAAGGAATCTGCAATTCTTCGCGCGGACGCAATTAAGGAATCAAAAATCCGTACTGCCGAGGGTGAAGCTGAGGCTATCCTTAAGATTCAGGAAGCAACCGCAAGAGGTATTCAGATGATCAACGAAGCAAATCCCAGCAATGCGGTTATCAAAATCAAATCTCTTGAAGCATTTGAAAAAGCAGCTAACGGTCAGGCAACAAAAATTATTATCCCCTCTGAAATTCAAGGGCTTGCAGGCCTTGCAGCAGGCGTAACCGAGGCTGTAAAAGAGAAGAAATAAACCGATTTTGTAGGGGCGGGTGCCTACACCCGCCCG
>JAFLUN010000003.1:19788-21044 GCA_022508785.1 Oscillospiraceae bacterium | reverse complement strand
CTCGGATAAAAATAAACAGATATGAAAAACATAAAACTCAAGCAAACAAATCTTTGCTTTTTAATATTATTATCGCCTCTTTTGGTGGCAGTCACATTGATTTTCGGTTCAGCGGCCGTTGCAGATATTATGCCCGAAGAGAGTTTTTGGAGTAATTTACCGTTTGTAGTGATTGTTTTAATCATTGTAGCAGCGATAATACTTTTCGCAAAAAGGTTTTCTGTATGGATGGTACTGTTTGTCGCAACAGAGAGTATTGACCGTTGGAAAAAGGACAGGCAGTTTTATTTTACAGAGGTTAACGGCAGAACCGTTGAGAGCGCTTCGGAGCTGATTAAATTCCGAATGAATCATTACGCAAAAGAACTGCCCCTTGAAAAGAAAAGCGCAGAGCTTTTGGGCGCATTTAAAAAACGCCGCCACTCTGGGGACGGTGATACCTCCGGCTTTGAAGATTACTATACTCTGTATGAAACCGACACCCTTACAACCGACTTTTGCAGTAGAGCAGTTGCAGAGAGTAAATCAATTATGCGGAAATACGGCGAAAAGGGACTTTATCCTTTCCTGCAAACAAGGCGTGAGCGCAAACGCCCCGTAACAAGAGCCTGCGCAACGGTAATTGTTTGCAATAAGGCGGATTTTGATGCCGTAAGCTATGTAAGGCGGAACTTTTCAAAAGGTCACACGGGTCTTGCAGTCTGCATTTGCGAAATGTCCACAGGCAGATATTTTTTGAACGGAGCCGCTCAAAGCAAGGAATGGATTTTCGAAACCGGCGCTGAAGCAATAGCCATAAACTTAATTAAAAAATCCGTTTTCTGCAAAAAGCTTAATCTTAAGGATAACAGTTATTATATGCCGACACACGATTTACCTTTTGACCCCGAAGAAACCTTTTATAACACTTATGCGGATATTAAAAAGGATTTAAAAACATCGTCAGGTGAGGCTAAACGCATCGCAAAATCCTTAAAAGACGGCGAAGTTTACTTTTACGACGATACGGTTTATTATAAAAAGGGCGAGAGAACCTGCGCCTATACGGTTATGGGCGAAGATGAAACTGAGGGCGAAGAGAAAACCGACAAAAAAACCGTACTTATTGACCGTTCGTGGAGTTACCCAAAAACCTCTAAAATGTCAAAAAAGGATTATGACGAAGCGCTTTTGAAAATAGAGGAACACCTAAAATCAAGCGGTATGGACTTTGAATTTAAAACTTTTGAAAAGTGGCTTGAAGAACAATAAACGAA
>JAFLUN010000003.1:11248-19688 GCA_022508785.1 Oscillospiraceae bacterium | reverse complement strand
GTTACAGAGGGTGAAGAGAGCGAAGAACGGTTTTTCTCAAAAATCGCCTTGCCCGTGTGCATTAGCTTTGCAGGAGCT
The DNA here is from genome assembly GCA_022508785.1 of Oscillospiraceae bacterium. Taxonomy (GTDB): domain Bacteria; phylum Bacillota; class Clostridia; order Oscillospirales; family Acutalibacteraceae; genus Fimenecus. The sequence continues at coordinate 19,610 of JAFLUN010000003.1, read as the reverse complement.
TTGATTATATATTTTCTGTTGATAGGCGTGTATGATTACAATGTAATAACCTTTGCAGGCAATGCAATCGGTATGGTTTTGCTCGCCGTAATGCTTTTAGGTCTTAAATATAAGTTCAGCGATGCAAAAATCCGAAACACAATCTGCAATATTCTACCCTTTGTGTACGTAGGTATTCAGGCAGTAACCGCCGGCTTGATGCTTTTTAATGCGGTTTATTGATATTAAGAATTTGCAAATCAGATTTAATATAAATAAACGAATGGGGGATGGGAATGAAAAAATATTTTTTTAAAAAGTCTTTGATATGGATTTTAATTATAACGGTCATTATTCCGTCTGCAATCGGAGTTTTCCCGAGCCTTTTAATAACGCTTACAAACCTTGCGGGTTTGGGAATTGATGCGGTTAAAATAGCGGGAATATACACGATGGTCACAAGTACAATTGGCGTATTTTTATATATTTACAGCGGAAAGCTTTTCGCAAATTATCTTAAAAAGAACAACGAATACCAAGGCGATTTTAACAAATATCAGTACATATATTATCCGTTGTTAATTGCAAGCATATTTTTAATTTCAACGGCTGCGGATTTCTTCGACAGGATTATTTATGCGTCTGATTTTGATAAAATAGCCCCAAACGGAATTATCGGAGACGCATTTGCAAAATCGATGTTGACGCTTGTTCTAAGCCTGATAGTCGGCATTGTATCTATTGTTATAAGCTCAAAGTGTGTAAGCTCCCTTCTTTGTGCCGTGGCAGAAGGCGAGGAAGCGGAGAAAAATTATTTCTCAAAGGTATTTTTACCGCTTACAGTAAGCCTGCTGATTGCAGTTGTGCTTGAAATTATTTCAGTTATATTCTTTGAGCTCAGCGTTTTGCCCCTTGTTCGTGAGATTGCTCAGGCAGTTTTATTGTTAAGTATGTTAGCAGGGCTTAAATATAAATTCGACGATGAAAAAACCAAAAAACTTGTTTGCAACATTTTACCTTTCGTTTATGTTTCAATAAGCGTCGTGTTTGCCGCAATCGGTATAATACGAATAATATAAACTGACGCAGTATCGGCGTGAAAAATACAACGAAAGGAACGGTACCGTACATAAAAAGCAGTTATTCTGCAACACTTTGTGCGACTGCTGTTTCGCAAGGTAATTAAAATGCGGAAATTTATTATTTCACATGATTCAAGTGCTGTAATTATAAAAACTTTGTTTGCAGTTATTATGTGCTGTATGATATTTTATGCCGCCGTTAACAACGTGTATACTGAACCCTATATAACAGCCGCCGCTGTCGGAGTGGGAATAGCAGTCGTGCTGTTAATAATTTACGCATTCGTTGACGGTAAAGAGTATCTCCGAATAATCGCTTACGTTTTATTTGCAATATTCTATGCTGTCTGTATGGTAATATTTATTTTCGTGAGCGAATATGACGAACCGTATAATAAAAAAGGCAGGTTCCGCCCTCCCATGTCAGAACAGGCAAACAAAGTCGTTCGTGATGTCAGAGAGGATTTGTCAGCGGATAAAATATTTGATTTTGACGAACCGCTTATTAAAGAGGACGGCGGTAGTTTTAACGCGCATATAATAACTGTTTTTGAAAAATATGACATAGACGGGCATTTTCTCAACGAATACAAAAGCGGTAACGGGCAGATAGCGGTATTACAGGAGTACTGTTACTTTGACAGAATTGTCAGCGATAAAAATAAAGAAGCCTATTCTAACTGGCTTAAGGGAAAATATCTCAGCGGTTCTGAATCGGGCGAAAGATATAATTTCAGCAAAGACGATTATATAAAAGGCGAAAGAGACGGAATTGAATATCAGTATATGTACAAGCGTTTGAGCGGAAATGTTTCATATTATATTGTGTATATGCAAGACGAGGACACATTTTTTACAATGAGCATAAGGCTTCAGTCCCAAAGCAGACTGAATTTTGACAAAGAAAAGGTAATGGAAAATATACTGACGGCAGTTAACGAAAACGGGATAATGAAAACCGTTGAACAGTAAAACTGCAAGATATTAAAATTAAACGGGAAGCCTTATTTGGCTATCCCGTTTTTTCTTCTTATAGAGCTTGTGTGGGCACCCGCCCCTACAATTTTTGTTAAAATAATAATTAAATTTACGCCGCTTTTTTGATTTCGCCTGCTTTTTGAAGGGAAAGCTTTGTAAGAAGCGGACCTACTAACTCGTAAACGAGGGTTGCGCAAAGAACAACCGCGCGAATTTGCTCGCCGTATTCGGGAACAACCGTGAGGGAGAGCTGTGCCATACCTATTGCAACACCGGCTTGCGGCAAAAGGGTAATTCCAAGGTAGTTGCGAACGGTTTTCTCCGTGCCTGCAATGCGGCAACCGAGCCTTGCGCCGAAATATTTACCGAAGGAGCGCATAAGAAGGTAAATCGCGCCCACGGTACCAACCGTTTTTAATATAGAGAAATTAAACTGTGCGCCGGATATTACGAAGAAAAGCATAAACAAAGGCGGTGTCCACCGCTCGGAGCCGTCCATAACCTTGTCCGCCGCGTGGCTGTAATTTGCAAGCGCCGCGCCTATTGCCATACACAAAAGCAATGATGAAAGTCCGAATTTTTCCGAAATTCCAACGCCGAGGAAAACCGCCGTACAAACAAGTGAAATGCGGTTTGCGCGGGATTTAAAGAATTTAGTACCTACGGACAAAACCGTGCCGATTGCAAAGCCGATTACAAGGGAAAGCACAATTTCAATGATTGGTTTAAGTATTGTCTGGTAAAATGAAAAGCCGTTGTTGGAATCAATGGACTTTGCTATTGACGAAAGTATTGAGAAAAGCATTAGACAGACGGCATCGTCAATGGCAACAACGGGCAAAAGGGTTGATGTAACAGGGCCCTGCGCCTTGTACTGCCGAACAACCATAAGTGTTGCCGCAGGAGCGGTGGCTGAGGCAATAGCGCCCAATACCAGCGCCAAGGTTATGGGAAATTTAAGTAAAATAAGCGTTGTCGCCACAAGAAAGCTTGCGCCGACCGCCTCAAAAACAGTAATTACAAATATTTTAGCCCCCAAGGCTTTGAGGGACGACAGCTTAAATTCACCGCCGATGGAAAATGCAATAAAGCCGAGGGCTACGTTTGTAATTACTGTCAGCGTATCAAGATTTCCCGAATTATAAAGTTTTAAGCAGTAAGGCCCTGCAATTAGACCCGCAATAAGATAGCCCGTAACGTTTGGCAGGCTGATTTTTTTCATTATTCTTGTCATCAGCAGAGCGATAATCATACTGACGGACAAGGCAAGCAGAATATTCACTTTGTTCACCCCAAAAGAAAATTTAAGTGGCCACTGATTGATTATAGTGTGCAGATTGCGTAGTCAGATTTTTCGTCAGATTGTGCAAAGCTACCGCAAGCATACTGTCGTATGTTAAGGTGGATTTGTGCAAGCTGGCGGAAAATATGCAAGCAAGGTGTGCGCTAAGGCGTAAGCCGTTAATTAGTCAGTGGCTACTTAGCTAATCCTTCAATTTTAAGAATAGGCAGGGTTATCAAAATACCCGTATTTGCCTTGTCAAGACCGCCTGTAACACGGTTAATGATTTTTGAAGCCGTTTCGGCCTCGCTGTCCGACACAGCGGAAATAAGCATTTTGTTCGTATCTCCCCGTTCGGGGTTAAGGTATTGCCTGAGCGCACCGAAAATCGGTGGCGGCTCAACGCTGTTGTGGGCAATAGCCTGCAAAACGCCCTCGCAGTCAAGAAGCGTACCGCCCCTAAGCCCTGCTTTCATAAGCTCGGTAAGTATTTTGTCCATATAGCGTGTGTCTTGCAAAATAAGAATTAAAAGTTGCATAAATTTTCATATCCTTTCTGATTGTATACCGATTAAAAAACCACTTTATATTATACTCTTTTTATGATATAATTCAATAAGATATTTGAGTATTTACGGTGGTCAGAATGAGCAAAACGCTTGAATACACAATTGAAGAGGATTTTGACGGCAAAAGGGTTGAGGTGTTTTTGCGAAAGCGCCTTGGCGCATCTGCACGGGTTATTAAAGATTTAAAATTTTCCGAAAACGGACTTGTGCTAAACGGGCAGAGGGCAAGAACTATTGACATTTTGCACACGGGGGATAAATTCACGGTGACCTTTCCCGAAGAGAAGGGCGAAATGTTTGAGCCGCTCCAATATCCTCTTGAGGTGCTTTTCGAGGACGAATATTTTTTAATAGTCAACAAGCCTGCAGGTCTTGCAAACCACCCGTCTCACAATCATCAGGGTGACACTCTCGCCAATGCCGTTGCCTATCACCTTACGGAAAAGGGCAAAAAGTCCGCCTTTCGCTCTGTGGGCAGGCTGGATAAAGGCACATCGGGAATTGTCGTTTGCGCTCTTAACAGATTTGCCGCCGCTGCCGTTTCGGGAAAGATTTACAAGGAATATGAGGCGGTTTGCGAAGGGGTACTTTCGGGCGAAGGGGTTATTGACGCACCCATTTACCGCCCCGATCCGATTATCACCGTGCGCACGGTGGACGAACGGGGAGAGCGAGCCGTAACCGAATGGCGGGCAATTAAAAATGTTAACGGCAGAACCCATTTGCGAATACATTTGCAAACGGGCAGAACCCACCAGATAAGAGTTCACTTTGCACATATTGGAATGCCCCTTGTGGGCGACACAATGTACGGCAAACCGAGCCAAGAAATCGACCATCAGGCGCTCGTCTGCAAATATTGCCGTTTCACTCACCCCGTAACGAAAGAAACGGTTGAAATCGAAGCCCCAATACCAAAAGATTGGGAAAGGATTTTGAAATAATTTGTTAATGTTATCTTGTAGGGGCGGTTCCCCTGAACCGCCCGTTGGTTACTAAAAACTCCCTCAGTCAAGCTAACGCTTGACAGCTCCCTCTAAGAGGGAGCGAATTGTCTAATATTTAGCATCAAAAATATAAAAAGGCAGGAAAATCCTGCCTTTAATTTTTATATATTGTGCGAAAAATCAATACGCCTTGCCCCAATAAAGCATTTTATCTGCCTTTTTGCCGCAGCAAACGCAGGTATCGGAAATTTCCTCCTGCTCAAAGGGAATACAGCGCGACGTTACGCCCACTTCCTCTTTAAGCTTATCCTCACAAGCTCTGTCACCGCACCACATAGCCTTAATAAACCCGGGCTTGTTGTCTGCAATATCCTTCATTTCGGTAAGATTGCGCGCAATGTAAGTCATCTCAGTGCGGCGTGCAAGTGCCTTTTCATACATTCCTTTGTGAACGGCATAAAGGAGCTCGGGAACCTTTGTTTCCAATTCGTCAAGGGATACGAAATATTTTTCTCTCGTGTCACGGCGAACGATTACGCATTGATTATTCTCAATATCACGCGGCCCCAATTCAAGTCTCAGCGGAACGCCCTTCATTTCGTATTCGGCATATTTCCAACCGGGTGAGTTGTCGCTGTTGTCAATCTTCGCACGGCAAATTTTATTGAGCTTGCTGTAAACTTCCTGTGCCTTTTCCGTAACGCCCGGCTTGTGGGATGCTACGGGAATAACAACAATTTGAGTGGGAGCAACCTTGGGCGGAAGAACAAGACCGTTATCATCGCCGTGGGTCATAATCAGCGCACCGATAAGGCGTGTTGTTGTGCCCCAAGAGGTCTGATGCGGATATTTTAACTGATTGTCTTTATCCTGGAACTGAATACCGAATGCCTTTGCAAAGCCGTCGCCGAAATAGTGCGACGTGCCCGACTGCAAGGCTTTTCCGTCGTGCATTAACGCTTCAATGGTGTACGTATCCTCGGCGCCTGCAAAACGCTCTTTAGCGGTTTTAACACCTTTAACAACGGGGATTGCCAGCACGTTTTCGCAAAAGTCCGCATAAACGTTCAACATTCTGATTGTTTCTTCCTGCGCTTCTTCAGCAGTTGCGTGAATTGTGTGACCTTCCTGCCACCAAAATTCACGGGTGCGAAGGAAGGGTCTTGTGGTCTTTTCCCAGCGTACAACCGATACCCATTGGTTATAAAGCTTAGGTAAATCACGGTAAGAATGAACTATTGATTTGTAATGCTCGCAGAAAAGAGTTTCAGAGGTAGGTCTTACGCAAAGTCTTTCCTCAAGCTCTTCGCTTCCGCCGTGGGTTACCCAGGCAACCTCAGGGGCAAAGCCTTCAACGTGGTCCTTTTCCTTTTGGAGCAGGCTTTCGGGGATAAACATAGGCATACAAACGTTTTCGTGCCCCGTCTCTTTAAACATTCCGTCCATAATGCTCTGAATGTTCTCCCAAATTGCATAGCCGTAAGGGCGCAATACCATACAGCCCTTAACGCTTGTGTATTCGCAAAGCTCCGCCTTTTTAACAACGTCTGTGTACCATTTGGCAAAGTCCACGTCCATTGAGGTGATTTCCTCAACCATCTTTTTCTGTTCAGCCATAATTTCTCAAGTTCCTTCTAAATAAATATGCGTTAAGCAGTCGATTAGTGCTCTTCAATAAAACGAACAATATCACCGACAGTTTTAATATTTTCAAGATCCTCGTCAGAGATTTCCATATCAAATTCGTCTTCAAATGTCATTACAAGATCAACAAGGTCAAGGCTGTCTGCACCTAAGTCCTCAAGAAGAACGGAATCAAGTGTTACGTCGCTTTCTTCCAATTCAAGCTGATCGCAAATAATTTCACGGATTTTTTCAAAAATCATTTTAACACCTCTTTTCATAAAAATTTTATTTGTATTTATAATACTAAATTTTTTTACCCGTTTTGTCAATAGGTTTATGCTCAGTTTTCGTTTATATATTCTTTCAGCGGCGTAAAATCTATCCCTTCAATATCCCAAACCGCCCCGTAAAACGCCTTGCAAATCTCTTTGCAGCCGCCAACAGTGTCGCTTTCTGCATTAAAAGGCATAACCGGGTCGTGAACGGACAAACGAAGTAAAAACCAGCCGTTAAGGTTTGGGTCAGTAAAATTCACCCGTACTCCCTCGTAATTGTCTTTGGCAAGAAAAGCTACATCGTCGGGGATATTATTGACAGTTTTAATAATGTCGTCAATAAGCCGTTGACCGATTTTTTTGAAATCGGGAGCCGAAATGTTAAATCTAAGCTCTTTTTCCTCAAGGGGCTTGTGAAGAGATGAAATGCAGTCGCCGATTTTTTTGTTTTCTTTCCGAAGAAGTGCCGCTTTAATAATGATTTTCGTAATAAGATACGCTCCGTCATCAAGATAATAATTTTCACGGAATGCGGCGTGACCGCTGGTTTCAATGGCAAGGGGAACATTTTCGCCTGCGTTTTCACGGCGTATGGCCTCGTCAATAACGTTTTTATACCCGCGCTTAAAGCGGATTTGCTTGCCGCCAAGGGTGTTTTCAATAAAATCACGCAGTCCGTCGCTGGTAACCGAATCAGTAACGATGCTGCCGCCCTCATTTCCCTCAAGAGCGATAACCGATGCGAGAGCAACAATAGAATTTCGGTTTATTTCATCGCCTTTTTCGTCAACGCAAGAGGCACGGTCCACGTCCGTGTCAAAAATAACGCCTAAATCACAGCCGTTTTGGAGAGTTGCCTTGCGGATAAATTCCATAGCCGTTTTATTCTCGGGATTCGGAATGTGATTGGGGAACATTCCGTCAATCTCTAAAAACTGGCTTGCGGAAACATCTGCACCCAAAGGCTCGAGCACCTTTGAAGCGTAAAATCCGCCCACACCGTTGCCTGCATCGACAGCAATCTTAAAGTCTTTTAACGGATGCTCAAAATCCTCGGCGAATACTTCGTTTTTAATCATATTGCGCAAGATTTCAGCGTATTTGGAAATGTAATCCGTTTCACAAATACTGCCGCCTGCGTGTTCAGGAATTGTTATGCCGTCTGCAATATTTAAAATCTCAGTTAAATCTTCCCCCGAAATTCCGCCGCTTTTAAGGAAAAATTTAAGCCCGTTTCGGTCATAGGGGTGGTGGCTTGCAGTTATCTGAACAGCTCCGTCGCAGTTTTCCGTAACCGTTGTCATAAACATTGCAGGAGTTGAGCAGTAAGAGCAGTAAAGCACCGAAACGCCCATTGAAACGAGGGTGTTTGCAACCGCTGTCTTTATTCGCATTGCCGAAATGCGGGAATCGTGACCGAGGGACACCGTAAGCTCGCAGGGCTTTTTGTTAGTCTTTTGAGATAAAAATAAAATAAATGCAGCCGAAATATCCGACACGGCTTTGTCGGTCAGCTCATATTCAGGGTGCTCGGCAGTTGATACCGCCGTTCCCCTCACGTCAGTTCCGCTTTTAAGTGAAAGATAGGTCATATGTTAGATTCCTTTTTTGGATATTGGATTTT
>JAFLUN010000003.1:9275-11148 GCA_022508785.1 Oscillospiraceae bacterium | reverse complement strand
GAATATCCCCATAAAAATATTTCTGTTCTGCCCCAAGGTAGCTCCAAGCTCCGTGCCAAGCCCGGGAGTAGTTAAGCGGTAGCTCACGAGCTTTACCAAATCCCCACGCCCTGCAACGTAACCGCCGGACGGTGCTATTCCGCCGCCCATATTTTTAATAAGAGAGCCTGCAACCAAATCGGCGCCTACCTCAGTGGGCTCTTTCGTTTCCGTAAAAACGCCGTAGCAGTTGTCAACCATAACAACGGCACGCTTGTTTACTCTGTGAACTGTTTCGCAAACTCTTGCTATTTCGTCAACAGAAATGCTGTGGCGAAGCTCGTACCCTCGGGAACGCTGAATGTAAACCATTCTCACGTCTGCACTTTTCGCCGCATTTTCAATAGCGTCATAGTCAAATTCATCATTTTCGGTCAAATCTATCTGTTGGTAGGTTATGCCGAAATCGGCAAGCGTTCCGTCACCCATATTTTTGCCGCCTAAGCCGATAACGGAGTGAATAGTGTCATAGGGCGTGCCCGAAACGCAAAGCATTGTGTCACCCGGGCGCAAAATTCCGTAAAGGCAAACGGCGAGGGTGTGCGTGCCGCTGGCAAGCGCGCCTGCACGGATAATTGCGCTGTCTGTCTTGAAGATATCGGCAACAAGGCAGTCGAGCTTTTCTCTGCCCTTGTCCGAATATCCGTAGCCCGTAGATGTGTTAAAATCCGTTTCGTCAACTTTGTTTTTTATGAAAGCGGCAAGCACCTTTTGCTGATTGTATTCGGTTATTTTGTCAATCTTTGCAAACTGTTCCGAGGCTCTTTGAAGCGCTCTGTCGGACAGCTCTTCAATTCGGTTGCTGATTTCAAAAAATTCTGACATTTTTTGTTTCTTCCTTTATTTTATATCGTATTTATTAACAGTCAAGACGGGTGCAAACCCGAGTTTTCCGTAAAATTCAAGATTACTTTTTTCACATATTAGATATAGATTTTCACTCTCGCAAAGTCTTAGAAGATTTTTAACTATCGACTTTCCAAAGCCTTTCCCTCTAAATTCCTCTTTAACAAAAATGTGAGAAATTACGGAGTAGTTTTCCGAATTTATAATAAGTCCAACCCCGATTTCGGCGCCGTTTCGGGACAGTACGAAAGGCAACGCACACCCCTTTTTAAAAAGGTATTGAAGCCTTACGGTTTCTTCACTTTGGTTTAATTCAAGGACTGCTTTAAAATCCTCATAACTCCCTTTATTTTCAATGGGGAAATCTGAATTTGGCGATACGGATTTTCTAAGAAGATAATACTCGCCGTTTTTCTCTAAGTCCAAAAAATCAGGGGAATGAATTTCATTATTGAGTGCAAATGAAAGCTCTTCAAGGTCGGTTTTATCCGAAGAAAAGAGCAGGGAAAAGGAGCTGCCGAAAGCGCAAAGACTTGCAGGCGTTTCGTCAATATACTGCATTGCAAAAACGCCGTTTTCCAAATAGGAGTTTTGGTAATATTCCGTAACACAGGAGAGAAGTGCAGAACGGTCTAAGTCTAAATGGTTAAAAATTAACTCACCGTCATTTTCACTTAAAAATTTTACCATAAACAGCAAAAACTCCCGAAAAAATGAAAAATGTACGGGAGGGCGTGGAAGCCCTCCCCCTACAAAAAGTTATAAATCAACTAAACCTCTGTTCCGCCTAAGGGGCGAATCAAGAGCACGTAGCAAGAGCCCTCGCCGAAAACGGCTTCAACTGCATTTTTGTATGTAGAAAGAAGCTCGTTGGGCACAAAGGCTTGAATTGTTCCCGCAAATCCGCCGCCGTGAACACGGTAAGCGCCTTTCCCTCTGAGAATCTGTTCTGAAACAGCAAGACCTAAGGCTATGGGCTGTTCAAGGG
>JAFLUN010000003.1:6207-9175 GCA_022508785.1 Oscillospiraceae bacterium | reverse complement strand
CCTCTGAGAATCTGTTCTGAAACAGCAAGACCTAAGGCTATGGGCTGTTCAAGGGGCTTTTTAACCGAGTAAACGTTTTGGTTATACATATAAGATGAAGCGCCGCTTTCGCAAACAAGCTTTTTAAATTCATCAAAATTGCCGCCGCGAAGCGCCTCAACCTCGGAAACTACTCTTGCGTTGTCGCCGAAGAAATGAATTGCACGCAAAACTGCTCTGTCGCCGAATTTTTCACGGATTTCGGGAATGTTTTTGTAAAATTCCGCTTCGTCTGTTTCTCTTAAAACCTTTTTGCCGAAATATGATGCAACTCCTTCCATTTCCGAGCGGATAGCGGCGTATTCATCAGTTAAATCGGAGTGATTTCCCTTTGTGTCAACAATGCAAAGAGCGTGTCCGCAAGACGCAAAATCAAAATCAACTTTTTGGATAATTGGGTTTTCAGGGTCTGCAAAATCAATAGTAATAAATCCGCCTACAGACGACGCCATTTGGTCCATAAGACCGCAGGGCTTGCCGAAATGTACGTTTTCAGCATATTGCGCTATCTGCGCAATTGTAACAGCGTCAACCTTGCCGTCATTGTAAAGGAAATTCAAACAAGTGCCCACCAGCACCTCAAATGCGGCTGACGATGAAAGCCCCGAACCTGAAAGCACGTTTGAAACAGTGCAAGCGTCAAATCCGCCGATTTTGTACCCTCTTTTTACAAATCCGTCGCACATTCCGCGAACGAGGGCGTTTGAATGGTCTGTGTCCGCCTCATTCACCGAAAGGTCGGAAAGGTCAACAATATCCATATTGTAGCCACGGGACTTAACACGGACAATATTTTCATCATTTGTTGATGCTATTGCTACTGCGTCAAGGTTAATGCCTGCCGCTAAAACTCTGCCGTGATTGTGGTCTGTGTGGTTGCCGCCGACCTCGGTTCTGCCCGGAGCGGAGAAAAAGCGAATACCGTCACGGTTGCCGAATATCTCTTCAAAGTCCTTTGCAAGCGAAATGTAGCGTTCTGACTGCTTTTCGGCTTCCCCGTCTGTAATATAAACTTTTTTAAGGCGCTCTCTAAATTCACCGTTCTGTATTTCTTCAATAGTTTTATATAGATTCGACATTTTTGTGACTTCCTTTCGTTTTTTCAAGAACAACATTTACTATAAGCGTTACCGTGCCCGATAAAATAAACAGCGCTACAATAGGGCCCATAAAGTGCCATGTGAACGGCTGCGAAACGTTGCCGCCCACTACTGAGTAAGTCCAGATTTTCGGTAAAAATCCGATTACCGAGGCTATAAGGAAACGCCCTGCAGGGAATTTCATTCCGCCGTAAATTTTGCTTACCATATTAACGGGAATTGAGGGAATAAGCCTGAGCGCTACCAGCACTCCTAACTTTGCGTTGCCCGGACGGTACATCATTTCACGCACGTTGTCATACTTTTGGAGCTGTTTTATTGCCGTTCCGCCGCCGAATTTTCTTCCCCACCAATATTTTGTCATAAGAACAATGGAAAATCCGACAATATTTATGGCAACCGCCTTATAAGAATCGAAAATAATACCGGACATAATAAATATAAAGGGAAAGGGGATAGGAATAAAGTTTTTAAGCAGGAAAACGAAAAGAATGGCAATGAGCATCAGCCACTTGTTGGGAAGCCCGCGGATAAGTGTCAGCATTTCGTCGAGCTTGAGCATAAATTCGTTCCAGCCGCCCTCACCGATTTTTGAACTCATAACTATTGTAATAGCAGAAAGGATAGCTGCGCCTGCAAAAAGACAAACCGCACTGAAATTCAGAGCGCCCTTTCGGTCAAGGTTTTTTTGTTCCATAAATTCACCTAAAGTTAAAGATTTACGCAAATAATTGCATTAAGATTTTGCCCTTTGAGTTTTAATCTATATAATCATATATAAACAATTTTATAATATTTAGGGCAAAAGGTCAATATTTTTGTTGTTATATTATGGATTTTTTGGTACAATTATTCTCGAAAGTATATAAATGTATATTAAGAGGTGCAGATAAATGAAAACCGTTGTTTTAGATGCTCACGCGCTAAATCCCGGGGATTTGAGCTGGGACTGGCTAAAAAATCTTGGGGAATGTGAAATTTACGACAGAACGCCCGAAAGTGAGATAATTCCGCGTTGCGAGGGCGCTGAAATCGTTATAACCAACAAAACACCCTTGCCAAAATCTATACTCGAAAAACTGCCTGAACTCAAATTTATTGCCCTTGAATCAACAGGCTATAATGTTGTTGACACTGAATACTGCAAAGAAAAGGGAATACCCGTTTGCAATATTCCGTCATATTCAACCGAGGCGGTGGCACAGCTCACCTTCAGCCTTATTTTAGAGATAACCAACGGCGTTGCACTTCACAGCGAAAGTGTAAAAAGCGGCGAATGGACTGCCTGCCCCGACTTTTGCTATTGGAAAATCCCCCTTTCCGAGCTGTCAGGCAAAACCTTGGGTGTTGTAGGCTTTGGGCAGATCGGTAATCGTGTTGCGGATATAGCCGATGCCTTTAATATGAATGTAATTGCCGTTTCGGGTCACGAAACAGACCAATCTCACCGTAAAAATTTCCGCTGGGGGACTTTAGAAGAGCTGCAAAAGCAAGCGGATATAATAACCTTTCACTGTCCGCTAAATAAAAACACCGAAAATCTTTGCAATGAAGAGTTTTTAAATGGGTGTCGGGACGGAGTAATTATCATAAACACTTCCCGCGGTTCCGTTGTTGACGAACTCGCCCTCACCGAAGCTCTAAAAAGCGGAAAAGTTAGGGGAGCAGGTGTTGACGTGCTTTCAACAGAACCGCCGAAAACAGACAATCCTCTGCTTTCCGCCCCAAATTGCTTCATAACACCGCATATTGCCTGGGCAGGATTTGAAACAAGAAAACGCCTTATGGACATTCTCGAAAGCAATGTTAAAGCATATTTGAACGGCAAT
>JAFLUN010000003.1:0-6107 GCA_022508785.1 Oscillospiraceae bacterium | reverse complement strand
CTCATAATCTTAAATAGGACAAGGAGGTTTTATCATGCAAGAAGATAACAAAACGTTGAATATGCCCCATAATTTAATATTAGAGGAGAGAAAAAAACTGTCGGTTTCAGGCGTAACGGATGTGGATTCATTCGACGAGCAAACAGTGGTTGCATATACGGTCAAGGGCGAAATTACCGTTCGCGGTTGGGATTTGCACGTAAGCAAGCTGAATTTAGAGCAAGGCGGAGAGCTGACGGTTGAGGGCGAAATTTCATCTCTTACGTACACTGACGTGAAGCCTAAATCCACAGGCTTTTTCTCCAAGGTTTTACGATGACCGATTACCTTTATTCAGTAAGCTTAGCCCATCAGACACAGCTTTTCCTGCAGTCTTTGGGCTTTGGCTTTTTGGCAGGCGCTCTTTACGATTTTTTCAGAGCGGTGCGTATATGCTTAGGCGGTAAAAAATTGGCTTATAAAATTACCGATATTTCATATCTCTTAGTGATGGGGTTTTTGAATTTTCTCTTTCTCTTAAGCTTTAACGAGGGTGAAATACGCCTTTTTGTATTCTTTGGCGAGCTGCTGGGATTTATTGTATATATATGCACCGTGGGCTTTACTTTAATTAAATATTTTGAAAAATTCGTAAATTTCATAAAGAGTATTTTAATCGGAATTTTTAAAGTCTTAACCTTTCCCTTTAGGAAAATATTGGAAAATTTCAGAAAATTTCTTAAAAAACACCGAAAAAAGCCTGAAAAAAATAAAAATAAATCCAAATACCCCTTGAAAGTTTCAAATAAGTTGTTGTATAATTTATCTGGTAGAAAGCACAAAAAGGAAAGTCAAAGTGAGGAGGAAAATGAAAATGCAGGCTGAAAATTCACGCTCAAAGCTTAAAAGACATAAAACAAGTTTTATTCTCATTTTAGCCCTGATTTTAGTTATCGGCTCTTTCACAATTACCATTGTCAGCAAACAGCTTGAGATTCGTGAGAAGAAGCAGGAAAAGGCTCAAAAGCAAGAAGCTTTGGAGCAGCAGCTTCATGAAAACGAATATATTCAGTCGGTTCTTGACAGTGACGACAAAAGCGATTTCCTTGAGCAAGAGGCGCGCAAACTCGGTTACGGCTATCCTAACGAAAAAGTTTTCTATGATGTAACTCCCGGCGAATAGTATATTTCGGGGAAGGATTTGGTATATTTTATATGGCAGTTGAAATCGGCTCTGTTTATGAGGGAGAGGTAACCGGTCTTACAAATTTCGGCGCATTCGTAAAGCTTTCGGACGGAACGGTAGGATTGGTACATATTTCCGAGGTTGCGGACGAATTTGTAAGTGATATTTCCCAAAAACTGACCGTGGGCGATGCTGTAAAGGTCAAGGTTATTGAAATCAATGACAAAAATAAGGTAAGCTTTTCCATAAAAAAGGCGGTTGAGGGTGAAAAGCCGAGACCGAAAAAGCCGAGAAACCGTGACGGAGGCGCAAAAACCTGGAACGGTGCGCCCTCAAATAATCAAAACGGTTCAATGTCCTTTGAGGATATGATGGCACGCTTTAAAGCACAGAGCGATGATAAAATGAGCGACCTTAAACGCAATACCGACAAGCGCGGCGGCTACAGGAGAAAATAATTAAAATATTAAAGGGCAGTTTTTCTGCCCTTTTGTTGTAGAATGTGAAAAATAATGAAAGGAACGGTACCGTGCATAAAAAGCCATTTTTCTGCGGCGTTTTGTGCGACTGCTGTATCGCAAGGCGATAATGAGAGAAATTAAAGCAAATGAAATAACGAAAGCAATCCGTGAAATGTGCATTACGGCGAATAAAATTTTGCCCGAAGATCTTTGTGAAGAGATTGAGAAAGGTCTTCAAAGCGAAACGGACGAGCTTCCCAAAAGCATAATGAAAACAATTTCCGACAATCTTTCCTGCGCAAAGGAGCTGGATATTCCCATTTGTCAGGACACGGGAATGGCGGTTGTCTTTGCTGAAATAGGGCAGGATGTGCATATTGTTGACGGCGGTTTTGAAGCTGCAGTCAACGAGGGTATCCGGCAGGGCTACACGGAGGGGCTTTTGCGAAAATCCGTTGTGGGTGACCCGCTAAACCGTGTTAACACCAATGACAATACTCCTGCGGTTATCCATACAAGAATAGTTGCAGGGGATAAAATAAAGCTCACCGTTGCCCCCAAGGGTTTCGGCAGCGAGAATATGAGCAAAATCAAAATGTTTACCCCATCAGCCGGCGTAGACGACATTGTGGATTTTGTTGTTGACACAGTTTTAACGGCAGGGGGGAACCCTTGTCCGCCCATAGTTTTGGGCGTTGGAATCGGCGGCGACTTTGAACAGTGCGCTATTCTTTCCAAAAAAGCCTTGTGCAGAAGCGTGTCTGTCCGCAATCCTGATCCGTTTTATGCCGAGCTCGAAAGTAAAATGCTTAAAAAGGTGAATGAAACGAATGTGGGCCCTCAGGGCTTTGGCGGAAAAACCACGGCACTTGCCGTAAACATTGAAAAGAGCGCTACCCACATAGCAGGGTTGCCCGTTGCAGTCAATGTAGGTTGCCATGTCACACGCCATGTTGTTAAAATTTTGTAAAAATTTTATAAAAATTTCAAAAAACTACTTTATTTTACTGTGCAAATGTGATACAATAAGGTTGAGCAAAGAGGAAATCCTGCTCAATTCAGAATAAAGGAGTTGTCGTTGTGAACATTACGATCATTGGGCGCGGATGTACGCCGAGAGAGAGCTTTAAAGAGAGAGCGGAAGAAAAACTCTTAAAGGTTGAAAAATTTTTCGGACCCAGTGCAACGGCTAAGGTGACGGCTTCTGTTGAAAAAAGTTCCAAATCCTGCGAAATCACCCTTACGAAAAAAAGTATGATTTTCAGAGCAAAAGAGAGAAGCGACGACCTTGAAGAAGCCCTTGACAAATGCGTTGATTCGCTTATTCGCCAAATAAGGAAAAACAAAACCCGTCTTTCAAAAAGACTGCGTGATGTATCCTTTGACGAGGCTTTCCTTGACAACGCACACGAGGAAGAGGAAACGGATTTTGAGCTTGTCCGCTCAAAGAAAGTGGTTTTAAAGCCCGAAACGCCTGACGAAGCAATTCTTCAAATGAATATGTTGGGGCATCAGTTTTATCTGTTCCGCAATGCAGAAACAGATACGGTTTGCGTTGTATACAAAAGAGCAGACGGCGGTTACGGTCTTATTGAACCGTCTGACGATTAAAATTTAATATTTCAATATAATTATAATATAATGGCGGGAGCAGAAATGCTCCTGCCATTTTAGATGTTGGATTATAGATGTTAGAGATTAGACATTTGTAGGGGACGATGCCCACATCGTCCCGTTATTTTGTTTTCCCCCTCAAAAACATAGTCGCACTGCTCAATGACACTTTCGCACTGCTCCTTGTTTTTTCACCTCAGAACTTCGCCTGTTTCTGCCACCGGCAGCGGCTCGTTCTTCGCTCACACCTGCCCGTGGGGAACCCCCGGCGAGGGTTCCCCCGAAAAACAGTCCACCGGACTGTTTTTCTCCCCCTCCTGCGCTTTTGGTGCAAAGGAGTTTCGCAGTCTGCGGACTGCGAGGAGAGGCGTTGCCCCTCCACCCCTAACCCTTTTGTCTGCTCTGCAGACATTTCCCCTGTTAGGGGAATTACCTTTTGAAAAATGTGGACGAAAACTTTTCTTTTTGTTTTTCCTAACCGAAATTTCTCCTATTTTATTGCAATAAACAGAATAGTATGATAAAATAACTAAGTATGATTAAAATAAACTGATAAGGAGGGCTTTTTGTGGCAGGCGAAAAAGTAAAAAAGCATAAGGGCACGCACAAAGCGGCTTTTCCCATAGGGCTTACTGTAGCCTTGCTCGCTTTTATAGGGCTTGCCGCCGTAATTGTGCTGATAAGTACGGGTATAAAAAATTTAGCGGCAAAAAATAAGGATTACACTCAGTACAATAAGCTTTTAACTCCTGTTGTGCTCATTGACCCCAGCGGTTTTGACGATATTACAAAGGCGGATATGTCCGAGCTTATTGAAATGTCTATTTGGGCAATACTGAAAAGCGATATTTCGCCCGACACTTACTCCGTTACCGAGGGCGGTATAGTTATTCCCGAAGCAGACGTTAACGAGCAGTTCAAAAAGCTCTTCGGCACTGAGGTTACTCCCGTTCACGCAACGGTTGAAGGGTACGATTATGAATTTGCTTACGATGCGGACGCAAAAGCCTACACTATCCCGATTACGAGCATTGCGCCTATTTACACTCCCAAGGTTATTGAGAAAAAAGAAGCTTCCGACACAATAGTTCTGACGGTAGCGCTCATTGCAGGCGAGGCGTGGCAGCAAGCTCTTGACGGCTCGTTAGTTGAGCCCGCTCCTGACAAATATGTAAAAGTTACGCTGCGTGTTAAAGACGGCGAGCAGTTTATTTCCGCAATTCAAAGCACGACAACTCCCGAGGTTGCAACCACCGTGGCTCCTGCCGAAGAACCGACGGAAAATCAGGATTTACTTGACAGGGCAGACGTTGCGGCAACTGAACCAACCGCTCCCGAAACGCAGAATGTAACCGATGAGAACGGTGAAACCGTAACGGACGAAAACGGAAACAATGTTACGGAAACCGTTGCAGAGAAAGGCACAGGAGATGAAAGCACCGCAGAAGAAGCTTCCGCGGCGCAGTAGCATATATCTTAAAACCGTCAATTTAATTAACGGTACTGATACATATTACGCAAACATACACGGACAAGTGAAAGTTTTTTGAATTTAGTTTTTTACAGAGAGGTTTTTAATATATGTTACAATACGAAGAATTAAGATTAAGACTTTTAGGGCACGAAGATGCGCTCAAAGACCTTGCAGACGCTTTGGGTCTTGAAAAAATGAAAAATGAAATTGCCGAGCTTGAGACAAAAACAGCGGAGAACGGCTTTTGGGATGATATTAAAGCGTCACAGGTAGTGCTGAAAAGGCAAAGCGCCCTTAAAAACAGAGTTACGGCTTATGAAAAGCTGTGTGCCGATTTTGATGACACCCTTGTAATGATAGAGCTTGCAAACGAGGAAGAGGATGAAAGCTTAGAAGAGGAATGCACACAAGGCGTTGTTAAATTTGAGCAGGATCTTGAAACAATGACCCTTTCAACCCTTCTTTCAGGGGAATACGACGCTAAAAACGCAATTCTCACGTTCCACGCAGGCGCAGGCGGAACAGAAGCTCAGGACTGGGCTCAAATGCTTTTCAGAATGTATTGCCGTTGGGGTGAGCGCCACGGCTACAAGGTAACGACCCTTGATTATCTTGACGGCGACGAGGCAGGGCTTAAATCTGCAAGCATTCTTATAGAGGGCGAAAACGCTTACGGTTATATGAAGAGCGAAACGGGAATCCACCGCCTTGTGCGTGTTTCTCCCTTCGATTCAGAGGGAAGACGGCACACCTCCTTCGCTTCCGTTGAGGTTATGCCCGAAATTGATGATACTATTGAGGTTGAAATTGCCCCCGAGGACATTAAAATGGATGTTTACAGGTCGTCGGGAGCCGGCGGACAGAAGGTTAATAAAACGTCGTCTGCCGTTCGCCTTACCCATATCCCCACGGGAATTGTCGTTTCCTGCCAGGTTGAGCGCAGTCAGCACCAAAACAGAGAGGTTTGCATGACCATGCTCAAATCAAAGCTTATTGAAATTAAAGAGCGTGAGCATCTTGACAAGATTTCGGACATTAAGGGCGACCAAAAGGAAATCGGCTGGGGAAGCCAGATTCGCTCTTATGTGTTTATGCCGTATCAGCTTGTAAAGGATAACCGCACAAGCTTTGAAACGGGCAATATTTCAAATGTTATGGACGGCGACATTGACGGATTTATTAACGCTTATCTTAAAGCGGAATCCCAAAAGAAGCTTGAGGGGTAATGCTTTTACGCAATTGAATTAAACAATATAAAACGGTCTATGCTGAGGTTCAGTATAGACCGTTGGTTTTTATTATTCACTATTCATTATTCACTTATTTGTACTGCTTCATCCCTCAAAAACATAGTCGCACTGCTCACTTGGAGCGTTTCGCATTGCTCCTTGTT
>JAFLUN010000029.1 GCA_022508785.1 Oscillospiraceae bacterium | reverse complement strand
GCCTGCCCCACGCTTTCTGGTCTTACCTTTTTAAGCTTCTCACGGGCTTCAAGGCGAAGGGAATAAACGTCGTCATAGTCAATATCTTCGGGGATTTTTTTAACTTCCAAACGGCGCATTTCTTCAACCTTTGCGTTTTGGCGCTTAATGTAGCCCTCATATTTAAGTTCAATTTCAACCTGCTCCGCAACGTCACGGGGGAGCTGGGGTCTTGTTTTGTCAAAGGGTGCTAATATTTCGTAATCGAGCTGCGGTCTTTTAATAAGCTCGGAAAGCCTGATCCCTGTGTTCATAGGCGCTGTTTCACGTGAAACAAGAATTTTGTTAAGTTCCTCATTTGGCGCTACGGTTACAGATTCGCATCTTGCCTTTTCATCTGCAATCAAGCTAAGTTTTCGGATTAACCTGTCATAGCGTTCTTTTGAAACAAGCCCTATTTCATACCCGTAAGGCATTAGGCGAATGTCCGCATTGTCCTGGCGCAAAAGCAGTCTGTATTCGCTTCTCGAGGTCATCATTCTGTACGGGTCGGAACAGCCCTTTGTAACAAGATCGTCAATAAGCGTTCCAATGTATGAGCTTGCTCTGTCAAGGATAAGCGGTTCTTTGTTTTTAATTTTTCTTGCCGCATTTATTCCTGCAATAAGACCTTGCGCCGCGGCTTCCTCATAACCGGACGAGCCGTTAAACTGCCCTGCGCCGAAAAGCCCCTCAACCGCCGAAAATTCAAGGGAAGATTTGAGCGAAACGGGGTCAACACAGTCGTATTCAATAGCGTAAGCAGTTCTCATAACCTCAACATTTTCAAGACCCTTGATGCTTCGTAAAAATTTAAGCTGAACGTCTTCGGGAAGAGAGGACGACATTCCCTGCAAATAAAGCTCTTCCGTGTCTTCACCGCAGGGCTCAATAAATAACTGATGCCTTTCCTTTTCGGAAAAACGAACTATTTTATCCTCAATGCTGGGGCAGTAGCGGGGGCCTACGCCCTCAATTTTACCCGAATACAAGGGGGAGCGGTGAATATTTTCAAGGATGATCCTTTTTGTTTCTTCGTTTGTGTATGTAATATGGCAAACGCTTGTGTTGTTAAGGTCCTTTTCGTCTGTGTCAAAGGAAAACGGAACGGGTCTTTCGTCGCCGTATTGAACTTCAAGCTCGGAAAAATCGACACTTCGTCTGTTAACTCTTGAAGGAGTTCCCGTTTTAAAACGCCGCAGAGGAATATCAATTTTTCGAAGCGCCTCGGAAAGCTTCTTTGCAGGGAACATTCCGTCAGGGCCGCTCTCATAGGAAATGTCACCAATATATACCTTGCCGCTCAAAAAAGTACCCGTTGCAAGCACAACTGCTTTAGCCGAATAGACCGCTTGAAGATTTGTTGTAAGATAGAACAGACCGTCGTCTTTTTTTACAAGATCCACAATTTCAGCCTGCTTTAAATCAAGATTTTCCTGCTTTTCAAGGGTATGCTTCATATATTTTGAATACTCACGGCGGTCAACCTGCGCGCGAAGAGAATGAACGGCAGGCCCTTTGCCTAAATTGAGCATTCTTATCTGTATGGAATTTTTATCAGCCGCTTTGCCCATTTCACCGCCTAAAGCGTCAATTTCACGGACAAGGTGACCTTTTGAAGTACCGCCGATTGACGGATTGCAAGGCATATTTCCCACCCAGTCAAGATTGACGGTAAAGCAAACCGTTTCGGCTCCCAAGCGTGCGGAGGCAAGAGCCGCCTCAATTCCTGCGTGGCCTGCGCCGATAACGGCAATATCATATTGTTTTGCAAAGTATTCCATAATTTTTACCTTTAATCAGCCACTTAGCTGTTACAAAAAACGGCGGAAAATCCGCCGTCAGTTTTTTTATTCGTTATTTTCCGAAGATGAGGGAGCTGTGAAATCAATCGGCCCGTAAAGGAAGCCGTCCATATCGCTTTTCGGCGCTCTGTCGGGAGAAATTTCAGGCTTATAAGGTTCTTTTCTTTCACGCCTGCCGCCTCTGTCACGGTTATAGCCGCCCTTTCTGCCGCCGTTTCCTCTTCCGCCGTCAATGGGAGCAATAACAACTCTTCTGTCAAGGTCTGAGCCTATGGAATGTGAGGTTGCGCCCTCAATATCCTGAACTGCGGTGTGAATAACGCGTCTTTCATAAGGATTCATCGGCTCAAGAGAAATGCTTCTGCCCTGCTTTACTGCACGGATAGCAGTTTTATGAGCAAGGGATTTAAGTGTTTCCTCTCTCTTTGCTCTGTAATTGCCAACATTTATTGACACTCTCTTATAGCTCTGTCTGCCTTTATTTGCAGACATTCTTGCAAGGTACTGCAAAGCGTCGAGAGTTTCGCCGCGCTTGCCGATAATTATTCCGTAATCGTCGCCGCATTCAAGCTCAAAATAAATCTCTTCTTCGTTTGACATTTCGGTAACTTCGCAACTTTCCATACCGAGAGCCAATACCATAGATTTAATGTATTCTGCCGTTTCGGGATAATTATTTGTCTTTTCAAGAGGAAGCTCTGCTTTTTCGGGAGCCTTTTCCTGTACCTTTTCAGCTTTCTGGGGTATAACCTTTTTATTTTCAGGCTTTTTCTCCTGCTTTTTCTCATTTTTCTGGGGCTTTTTATTATCCTGCCCATACTTTTTTTCCGGCTTTTTGTCCGGAACCTGAACGGAAATTTTTACCTTTGCAGGTGAACCGCCGAAAAGTCCCAAAATCTTTTTTGTGGGATTTTGAAGCACCTCAACGGTAAAATCATCATATTCGCTGATTCCAAGCTTTACGAGCGCAGAAGCCTTTGCTTCTTCAACGGTAGCGCCGGTACCGATTTCTTCTTTAACCATAACAGTCGCACAGCGACACCACATTCGCACAAAATAAATTCTAAAATCAACTATTTGTGCACGGTATCGTTCCTTTCATCAAATTTTTAATACGATGTTTCCTCTTATTATTTTTCGCTGTCTTCGTTTAATGTTTCGGCAACGTTTTTAACAATGTTTTCTTTGGCACGGTGATTTATCGTTTCGTCAACCATCAGTCTTGCAAGCACTTTTTTCGGTGAATGAGTGTGATTGAGTATAATCATCTGAATGAATGAAAGCACCGTTGACATTATAATGTAAACGCCGACTGAAGCCGGGAACAGGAATGAGAACCAAATGCTCATTGCCGGAGACATAAATGTCATACAGCCCATTGACGGATTTTTTGCCATTTCTGGATTTGTTTTTCTTTGACGGACATAAGAATAAAGAGCCATTGCCAAAGACGCAAGTCCTGTTAAAATCGGGATAAGCCAAAGAACGTTAAACACCTTTGCCTGCGGTGTTTCCTCAAGGTTCATACCCAAAAATTTAAACTTTTCGGCAAAGTCCGAAATTTTTGTAACATATTCGGACGGAATCCCCGTTAAATCAAGCTCTTTAAAATGGCTGATAACCGTAAGCTCTTGACGGAATGCCTGTTTTTCATAAGTTCCCAAGTTACTGAGAGCGCTTGCCCTTTCAGTAAGTATTGTAATTATGTCCTGCGGAATACGAAGAACGTAAGACAAAAGCTTGTAGTTTACTGCATAAACACCCATCATAACGGGAAGGGTGATGAGCATTGGCAAACAACCGCCTGTCATGGAAGAATAGCCTTCTCTTGAGTAAAGCTCGTTCATAGCCTCCTGCTGTTTTCTTTGGTCGTTTGCATATTTTTCTTTTATACGGCGAATTTTAGGCTGAAGTCTTTGACTTTTTGCCATACTTTTCTGTTGCTTAATCGAGGACGGAAGTAAAACCAATTTGACGGCTATCGTCATAAACAACAAGGATAAAATGTAGTTGTCCGTAAGGTTATAGAAAAATCCTATTAAATAACCGAACGGAATCGAAAAAATTTCTCTGATAAATTCCATTTTGTCCTCCAAAAATTTTGAAGCTCACTTTTTATTTTTCTTTTCCGGCACAGGGTCGTACCCTCCCGGGAAAAAAATGTTGCACCGCAAAAGCCTTTTTACCGTAAGATAAGTGCCGTAAAATGCACCGAACCTCTCAATTGCTTCAACAGCATACTGGGAACAGGTCGGGTAATAACGGCAGCGAGACCCGAACAAAGGCGATATACGGCGGCGGTAAAACCTTATCAAACGAAGAAGAAAATTTTTCATAAAGCTATAACTCCGGCTTGACAAAATAAATCCTGCATCGTTTTTTCAAGGTCAGTTGATTTAACGTATTTTGTTTTACCTCTTGCAACAAATACAAAATCGTAGTTTCCGTTGATTTTCGGTTCAAGGCTTCTGTAAGCAGCGCGGATAACTCTGCGGCAACGGTTGCGTTCAACTGCATTGCCTATCTTTTTTGAGGTGGTAATTCCTGCACGACAAATTCCCGCACGGTTTTTCATTACATACAAAACCAGTGCAGGTGCTTGAAAAGATTTTCCTTTGCCGTAAAGGCGGTGAAATTCATAATTTTTTTTAAGAGTTACCGTCTGTTTCAAAATACAAACCTAAACCGACAAAAATCAGTAAGTCAGCTGCTTTCTGCCTTTTGCTCTTCTGCGGGCAAGTACCTTTCTGCCGTTTCTGTCTGACATTCTCTTACGGAAGCCGTGTTCCATCTTGCGATGACGCTTTTTGGGCTGATAAGTTCTTTTCATTACTGCTCCTCCGTTTCTGTTTAAGTTTCGTTAAATTTCACTTTAGGTAAAAAATTAAAAATTACCTGCGGACAGACATTATACAATATTTTATAATAAAAAGTCAACTTATTTGAAAAATTTAATTTTTCACAATATATACTGAATTTTAAACCGTATCAACATACTTTTCAACAATATCTTGTACTTTTGTTAAAAACTTTTGCAAAAAATATTTTAGAATTTTTATTTTTTTGTAAAACTTACCTCTTTATATAATATATAAAATGTATAATATTTTATAATTTACTTATTGAAATACGCTTTAAACTGTGTTAAAATTAGTTTTATATAAATAGTGGTATAGTGTGCCGTTTTGCATAAAAACTCTTATTTGCCCTTATATTTTCAAAATAACGGCATTTCGTATTTTTAAGATAAAATCGAGGATGTGACAAAATGAATTCATTTGAAGAAATGTGGGAAAAAATCTGCGAAGATTTAAAAACAGAGCTTGACAATGAAGTTGCCTTTGAAATTTGGATAAAACCTTTAAAACTTGTTTTTGTTGACGGTGAAACCGTTACTTTCACCTGCCCTAAATGGAAAATTGAGATGATAAACAAAAAATACAGTCCTATCATTTCAAAGCTTTGGTCAAAACATTTGGGGTTTGACGTAAAAATTTGTCTTATTGAAGAAACGCAGAAGGACGAAAGCAAAGAAAATAACGGCAACAGCCTAACTGACATGACAACGCAGGATTTCACCTTTGACAATTTCATTGTGGGCGGGTCTAACAATATGGCGTTTTCAGCTTCGAAAAGAGTTGCCAACACGCCCGGTCTTGTGGCATTCAACCCGTTGTTTATTTACGGAAATTCGGGGCTCGGTAAAACCCATCTTCTCAACGCCATAATTCAAAAAATGAAAGAGAACAATTCCACTGCAAACATTCTCTACACCACAAGCGAAGATTTTACAAACGAGCTGATTATTTGTATAGATTCAAAGAATACGGACGCATTTCACAACAAATACAGAAACTGCGACGCACTTTTAATTGACGATATTCAATTTATTGCGGGAAAAGAGAGAACGGAAGAAGAATTTTTCCACACCTTTAACACTCTTGTAAAAGACGGAAAGCAAATTGTTTTAACATCGGATAAAAAGCCTAACGAAATTCCTAAAATTGAAGAAAGGCTCAGAACAAGATTTGAAAGCGGACTTATTTGCGACATTCAGCCCCCGGATTTTGAAACGAGAGTGGCAATAGTTAAAAACAAGGCGGAATATTTTAACCTTGAAATGCCAAAAGACGTAAGCTTTTTCATTGCGGAAAACATTAAAAGCAATATAAGGCAATTAGGCTCCGCCGTAAAGGGAATTTATGCTTACTGCGACATTAACGGAATTAAAACGCCGACGGTGGAAATTGCAAAGGAAGCTCTTAAGGACATTTTAATAACAAGCCTTCCCGTTTCGGTTATAAATGAAAATATAATTGAAAAGGTTGCGGAAACCTTCGGTGTTACGGAAGAGCAGATCAAAAGTGAAAAAAGAGATTCCAACATTAACGAAGCAAGGCAGGTTGCAATGTACGTTATCCACGAAATAACTGGGCAGTCACAGCAGGCAATCGGCGCAATCTTCGGCAGAAATCACTCAACGGTTAACAATTCCTTTAAAAACGTACAGAAAAAAATCAGTGCTGACATTAAATATAAAAATTTAATAGGCGACATTATTAAAAATATTAACGGTTAATTTTTTTCTGAGAAATCAACAGTTTTTAAGTTTTAAACATTCAGGTTTTTAACAAGTTAATTTTTAACGTACTTTTTAACATTTTTATGAAAAAGTTTTGGATAAGTTTTTATTAAAGAAAACCGTTGATATAAAAGAAAAAAATTAGGTTATCGACAGTTTGTCCGCCTCTAATACTACTACTTAAAAGATATATTATTATTTTATATTATTTTTTCATTTGGCAAGGCAACGCTCCCTCAAAGAGGAAGCTGACTGAGGGAGTTAATTATTCATTAAAAAAGCGGTTAAAGGAACAATGAACGTTGGAAAAATAACGGGACTAACATCTAATTTCCAAAATCTAATATCTAATATCTAAAAGGGGATATAAATATGAAATTTACTTGCTCATCAAACGTTTTATCGGAAGCTTGCGCTAACGTTCAGCGCGCAACTTCTTCAAAAAGCACAAATCTTCCGACATTAGAAGGTATTCTTATTAAAGCTGAGAAAGACAGAATAATGCTCACAGGCTATGACCTTGAGGTTGGTATTATTACCTCAGTTGAGGGCAGAGTTGAAAACACTGGCAGCGTTATTCTTAATGCGAAAATTCTTTGCGACATTTTAAGAAACGCCCCGGATGAAACCGTTTCAATTGAATGTGACGACCGCCTTATTTGCAAAATAAAGAGCGGCGACAGTGAATTTTCAATTATGGGCTTTTCTGAGGCAGATTATCCTGAGCTTCCCACGGTTTCAGGCGGTTTTCCAATAGTAATTGAGGGCGAACTTATTAAAGATATGGTTAAAAAGACTATTTTTGCCGCTGCTGAAAACGATTCAAAGGTTATTCATACAGGCGTTCGCTTTGAGGTTACTCAGGAAAATGTGCGCCTCGTAGCGGTTGACGGATATAAGCTTGCCATCAGAAATGAAAAAATAGACTATTCAGGCGAAGAAAAGACCTTCGTAGTACCTAAGAAAACTCTCAACGAGGTAATTAAGCTTATAGGCGACAATGTTGAAACCGTTTCAATGATAGTAGCTCAGCGTCATATTCTTTTTGAATGCGGTAAATACGTGATTATTTCAAGACTTTTAGAAGGGGAATTTTTAAGCTATAAGAGCGCAATTCCCACAACCGCAAAGACTGAGGTTAAAATCAACACAAGAAAAATTATAAGCTCTATTGAAAGAACGTCTCTTATTATAACTGAAAGAGTTAAGAGCTTCGTTCGCTGCATTTTCGATAACGATTCAGTCAGAATTTCCAGCACAACGGCTCTCGGTACTGCAAATGACAGAATGATTGCAGAGCTTAAGGGCGAAAGAGTTGAAATAGGCTTTAATAATAAATATTTACTTGATGCGTTAAAGGTTTGCGATACTGACGAGGTTTATTTCCGTATGAACGGCGCAACATCACCTCTTATTATCGTTCCCGATAACGACAATACGCTCATATACGAAAAATCCTTCTTATTTATGGTTTTGCCTGTAAGGATGAACTGAGTAAGTTATAAAATATAGAGAGGATAGGCACCGTGCACAAAAAGATGAATTATGAATTTTTTTGTGCGACTGCTATATCGCAAAGCGATGAAGAAAATAAATGCACGAATAAAGGTTTTACCGCAAAAACAAATCAAAATTACTACCGATTTTATAAAGCTTGACGCATTTTTAAAGCTTTGCGGAAGTGTTCAGACGGGCGGTCACGCAAAGGCAGTAATACAAAACGGCGAAGTGTTTGTAAATAACGAGGTTTGCTTTTCAAGAGGTAAAAAGCTCCGTATCGGCGACAAAGTTAAATTTGACGGAACTGTTTTTGAGGTTGTCTGATGTTTATAAATGAAATAAAAATCGAAAATTTCAGAAACATCGGCTTTATGGGTCTTTTCCCTGATAAAGGAATAAACGTTATTTACGGCGAAAACGGTCAGGGTAAAACTAATATTCTTGAAGGAATTTGGCTTTTTACAGGCTGTAAAAGCTTTCGCACGTCAAAAGATACCGAGCTTGTAAATTTTAATTCCGAAAATTCAAAAATTTCCATTGAGTTTGAAACGGAGCTTAGAAAAAATACGGCGTCTGTTTTTATTGATAAAAAACGCCACGCCTCGTTAAACGGAGTTTTACTTTCAACGCCCCGTGAGCTTATAGGTAAATATTACAGCGTGGTTTTCTCCCCCGTTCATTTATCCCTTATAAAGGACGGGCCGATAAACCGACGGAAATTTATTGACACCGCCATAAGCCAGATAGACGAAACCTATGCAAAAAAGCTGACTTTCTACAATCATTTAATAAATCAAAAGAACGCTTTGCTTAAAAATGCATCGGTTGACCCGTCACTGCTTAATACCTTTGACGTTTGGGATGAAAAAATCGCTGAGGCAGGAGCTTTAGTTATTAAAAGCCGAATAGATTACATAAAAATGCTTGAAGAAATTTCAAAGGATATTTACAGAGGAATTTCCGACGAAAGAGAAGAGATGAAAGTTTCTTACAGCAGCTCTTTTTGGTTTGAAAACGACGATATAGGCTGTATCAGAGATGCGTTTTTCAAAAATCTTCAAAAAAACCGTTCAAACGATCTTTATTTAAAAAGTACGTCCACAGGTCCTCACCGTGACGATATTGAAATTTTCATTAAAGACATTTCCGCAAGAAAATTTGCGTCACAAGGTCAGCAGAGAAGCGCTTCCTTGGCGCTGAAATTTGCCGAGGCGGAAATTATTAAAAATATTAAGGGCGAAGATCCCGTAATTTTGCTTGACGACGTAATGAGCGAGCTGGATTTAACCCGTCAGAATTTCATTCTCAACAAAATTAAAAATAAACAGGTTTTCATTACCTGCTGTGAAAAAGAAACTGTGTCAAGGCTTTGCGCAGGTAAGGTTTATAAAATAGAAAACGGAAATGCGGTGGAGTAATGCTGCTGAACATAGGTCAGGACAAAATAATTACCGACAAAGAGATTATAGGCATTTTTGACCTTGATAATACAACGGTTTCAAAGGCTACGAGAGATTATATAAATTTTTCTGTAAAGCAAGACGAATGTACGGTAGTTTCAATGGAGGATTTGCCGAAATCTTTTATTGTTTGCCACAAAAATAATAAAAGAACGGTTTATATTTCGCCTTTTAATACGGCGACAATTTTTAAACGACTTGAAAGCAAAAGTTTTTAATACTTAATATATAATTTAACAGATTATGTAACTTGATTTTTTAAGCAGATAAACGGAGGAAAAAATGAGCGAAGAAATCAGAGAATTTCAGGAAGAAGAAATGAATACCGTCGTTACCGAAGAGTACGGTGCGGACGCTATTCAGGTTTTAAAAGGACTTGAAGCGGTAAGAAAGCGCCCGGGAATGTACATCGGTTCAACGGGTCCTAAGGGTCTTCACCATTTGGTTTATGAAATTGTGGACAACTCAATTGACGAGGCACTGGCAGGGTACTGTTCTCACATTGAGGTTGAAATTTTGCCCGGGGATATTATAACGGTTCGTGATAACGGCCGCGGTATTCCCGTTGGAATAAACGAAGAGGAAGGGCTTCCTGCGGTTACCGTTGTTTTAACGGTGCTTCACGCAGGCGGTAAATTCGGCGGAAGCGGTTATAAGGTTTCCGGCGGTCTTCACGGCGTTGGTTCTTCGGTTGTTAATGCTCTTTCCGAATGGTTTGAGGTTGAGGTAAGCCAAAACGGTCACATTTACAAGCAAAGATTTGAGCGTGGCGATATTGTTACCGACCTTGAAATAATAGGCGATACAGACGAAACGGGTACATTTATCCGTTTTAAAGCCGACCCTGAAATATTTACGGAAACTACCGTTTACGAATATGAGATTTTACAGCGCAGACTTCGTGAGCAGGCATTTCTTAATGCAGGTCTTCGTATTTCTCTTACGGATAAAAGAGATGAAGAAAATATTATCGAAGAAACCTACTGCTATGAAGGCGGTATCCGTTCTTTCGTTGATTTCATCAATACGTCAAGAGGGCTTACTCCCATTCACGATGAAATTCTCCATTTTTCAACCGTTCAGGGCGACAGAAGCGCAGAGGTAGCAATTTCTTATAACGACGGCTACAATGAAATTATTCTTTCATTTGCAAACAATGTCCGCACCATTGACGGCGGTACCCACGAAGACGGCTTTAAAACTGCTCTTACGAAAGTATTTAACGATTACGGCAGAAAATTCAAGTTACTTAAAGATAACGATAAAAACCTTTCGGGTGACGATGTTCGTGAGGGGCTTACTGTAGTTATCAGCGTAAAGCTTACGGAAGCTGAATTTGAAGGTCAGACTAAGGGAAAATTAGGCAACACTGAAATGAAATCCCTCGTAAACAAAATGCTTTACGAGAAAATGATGACCTACTTTGAAGAAAATCCCAGCATTGCAAAAACGATTTTCTCAAAGGCTCTTGATGCGTCCCGAGCAAGAGAGGCGGCAAGAAAAGCCAGAGACACCGCACGAAGAAAATCGGCTCTTGAAGGTAATTCTCTTCCCGGCAAGCTTGCCGACTGCATTGAAAAGAACCCCGAATTTACCGAAATATTTATTGTCGAGGGAGACAGTGCGGGCGGTTCCGCAAAAGAGGGCAGAGACAACAGAATCCAGGCAATTCTTCCCCTTTGGGGCAAAATGCTCAACGTTGAAAAGGCAAGAATTGATAAGGTTATCGGCAACGATAAATTAACGCCTGTCGTTTTAGCGCTGGGTACGGGTATCGGCGATGAATTTGACATTACGAAAATAAGATACCACAAAATAGTTATTATGGCGGATGCCGACGTTGACGGTCAGCACATCAGAACGCTTCTTTTAACGTTCTTCTTCAGATATATGCGCCCTCTTATAGACGAGGGTTATATTTACATTGCGCAACCGCCGCTGTTTAAGCTTTCAAAGGGCAAGCGCCACGAATACGCTTATTCAGACGAGCAGAGGGATAAGCTTATTGAAGAAATGGGCGGCAGCTGCGACATTCAGCGTTATAAAGGTCTTGGCGAAATGGACCCCGAACAGCTTTGGGAAACCACAATGGACCCTGCAACGAGAGTAATGCTCAGAGTAACTCTTGAAGACGCTATGGAAGCAGACGAAACCTTCTCAATTCTTATGGGCGATAAGGTAGAACCCCGCCGTGAATTTATTGAGAAAAATGCAAAATACGTTCAAAACCTTGATATATAATTTAGAGAGGTAAAAAAATGGCAGTTAACAAAAATACAAATCATAATTTGGGCGAGTATGTTCCGCTCGAGGCACAAAATATTATAAACGTTGAAATAAACAGGGAGGTCAGAAATTCTTTCCTTGATTATTCAATGTCGGTTATTACGTCCCGTGCGCTCCCCGACGTTCGTGACGGTCTGAAGCCCGTTCACAGAAGAATACTTTATACTATGTACGAAAACGGACTTTACCCTGATAAAGCACACCGCAAGTGCGCCGACACGGTAGGTTCCGTGCTGGGTCGTTACCACCCCCACGGTGATGCATCCGTTTACGATGCAATGGTTCGTTTGGCGCAAACCTTTTCAATGAGATATACTCTTGTTGACGGTCACGGTAACTTCGGTTCAATAGACGGCGATCCCCCTGCCGCTTACCGTTATACTGAATCAAGAATGAGCAAAATCGCTCTTGAAATGCTTACCAATATTGACAGAGACACGGTTGATTTTACAACTAACTATGACGACCGTCTTAAAGAGCCTACGGTGCTCCCCTCAAGGTACCCCAACCTGCTTGTTAACGGTTCAACGGGTATTGCCGTTGGTATGGCAACGAATATTCCGCCTCATAATATGAGAGAGGTCATTGACGGAATTTGCTGTGTTATTGACAATCCGGAAGCTTCTCTTGAAGATATTATGGAGCATATTAAAGGGCCCGATTTCCCCACAGAGGGTATTATTATGGGCAAGGCAGGAATCCGCGCCGCCTATGCTACGGGCAGAGGAAAAATAACTCTTCGAGGCCGTGCTGAAATTGTTGAAAATGAGAAAAACGGAAGATTTCAAATCATAATTACCGAGCTTCCCTATCAGGTAAATAAGGCCCGACTTATCGAGTCCATGGCAGAGCTACATAAGGACAAGAAAATTGAGGGAATGTCTGACATTAACGACTATTCCTCACAGCGCGGCGGCGGTATAAGAATTGTCATTGATTTAAAGCGAGACGCTAACCCGCAGGTTATCCTTAATCAGCTTTATCAAATGACACAGTTACAGATTTCTTTCGGTATTATTCAGTTAGCTCTTGTAAACGGCGAGCCGAAAATCCTCACCCTTAAAGAAATAATTGAAAAGTACATTGAGTTTCAGTGTGAGATAATCACAAGAAGAACTCAGTTTGACCTTAAAAAAGCCCAGGCGAGAGAGCATATACTTGAGGGTCTTGCAAAGGCTATTGATATTGTTGATGAAATCATTGCAACGATCCGTGCCTGCAAGGGCGGCAAGCCTGAAGCAAAGCTGGCTATTATGGAAAAGTTCGATTTTGACGACCCACAGGCAACGGCTATCGTCAATTTCCAGTTAGGTCAGCTTGCAGGTCTTGAAATCAACAAGATCATCAATGAGAGAGACGAGTTATTAAAGAAAATCAGCGAATACCTTGAAATTCTCGGCTCTGAAACAAAAATCAAGGAAATTGTTAAAACAGAGCTGTCTGCTATCGGTGAAAAATTCGGTGACGACAGAAAAACCGAAATTTCAAGCGTTGCAGGCGAGGTTGACATTGAAGACCTTATCCCTGAAGAGGATTGCGTTTATACTCTTACTCAAATGGGTTACATTAAACGCCAGCCCGTATCTGCTTATACGGTTCAAAACCGAGGCGGCAAGGGAATAAAGGGTATGAGCCGCCGTGAAGAGGACATTGCGGACACAATGTTTATTGCATCTTCCCACGATTACATTTTATTCTTTACGGATGCCGGCAAAATGTACCGCCTTAAAGGCTATGAAATTCCCGAAGGCAGCCGAAACAGCAAGGGAATGAACATAGTTAATATTTTGCCCATAACAATGGACGAAAAAGTTACGGCAATGCTTAAAGTTCCCGATTTTGGAGAAGATAAATATTATCTTTGTATGGCGACAAAGGGCGGCGTTATTAAAAGAACGAAGCTTGACGATTATAAAAATATCAGAAAATCCGGTATTATTGCCATTAACCTTGACGAGGGCGACGAGCTTCGTTGGGTACGCCTTACCGACGGTGAGCAAAACTTAATGGTTGCAACACGCAACGGTATGAGCATTTGCTTTAAAGAGGACGATGCACGCTGCATCGGCAGAACCGCAAGAGGCGTTAAGGCGATCACACTTACTGATGACGATGAAGTTGTGGGAATGATAGTATTTTCTGACAGCGGCAAGGTTCTCACCGTCAGCGAAAAGGGCTACGGCAGGCGAAGCGACGTTTCAAATTACCGTGTTCAAAACCGTGGCGGTAAAGGTCTTACAAACTATCATACTGAGCAGTACGGTAAGGTTTGCGCAGTTGATATGATAGATGAAAACAAGGATATTATCATGATTTCATCTGACGGCATAATCATAAGGCTTAGGTCTGAGCAGGTAAGGGAGTGTAACAGACCTGCAAAGGGCGTTATTCTTATGAAGGTTAAAGAAGGGGAAAAGGTAGTAACCATTTCCATTGCCGAGCGAGAGGCAGAAGAGGAAACGGGAGCCTTACCTGAGGAAACCGCAGAATAATACTGAATTTCACGGACTTTACAGAAGTTCATAACGAAAAGGTGTGTAAAGATTATGGATATGGATAAAAGAGAAGAGTTAGAAGCTGAAACCAAGGCACAAGCTGAGGCTGAAAGCACGGAAGCGGCTGAGGAAACGGCAGAAGCTTCTGAAAAAAAGAAAAAGAAGAAAAAGAAACTGTTATTGATTATTCCTGCATTTTTCTTGTGCTTAGCAATAATTGTGGCAGGCTTCATAAATCATAAATTAAAGCTTATTCACTTCGGAACGGGTCTTGATTATACTCTTGACACCAATAAAACGCTTGACGATGATGAAAATATTGATTTCGGTGAAATTGACGACGTAACCGGCAGCACTTATAAAGAAATTCTTAAGAATTGGGCAACGGCAGAAGACGCCCAGAAGCTGAAAAGCAGTCATATTATCAATATTTTGCTTATCGGAAGCGACGCTTCATCTAAAGAAGACAGCCGTGCAAAGCCAATGGAAGAAAGATTAACCGATGCTATGATTATCGCTTCCATAAATACCCAAGACAAAACGATTAAGCTCGTTTCTATTATGCGTGACAGCTACACTTATTTAAAGGGATATGACAGATTTGCAAAGCTCAATTCCGCTTGCAAAATCGGCGGCCCTGCATATCTTGTTGACATTATTGAGGATTCCTATAAAATCGAAATAGACGGCTATGCAATGGTAGACTTTGACGCGTTTATTAAGTGTATTGACATTGTCGGCGGAGTAAACGTTGACGTTCCGGAAAGGGTCGGAAAAAAATATAATATGCCTTACGGCGATAATGTTTTGCTTAACGGTGAGCAGGCTCTCAGCTTTTGCCGTGAAAGAAAGCTCTATGTTGATTCCGACATTTCAAGAACGAAAAATCAGCGTATGGTTATAAACGATTTAATCAGCAAATGTAAATCAGCCTCAGTGACAACCTTAAACAGCGTTGTTGATACAATGTTTTCTAATATTCATACGTCCTTCACCAAAAAAGAAGCTGTCAATTATATGTCTAAAGCTATTTCTGAGGGTTGGGCGAATTATACCGTTACTCAAAGAACATATCCTACTGCTGACGCAAGATACGGTTATTCAGGTTCTGAATGGATTTGGGTTATAGATTATCCGCTTGCCGCACAGAAAATGCAGACAGAGCTTTACGGAACAACGAATATTAAGTTAGAAGAAAACCGCGTAACAGCAATTACCGTTATGGGCGGTTACGTTACTGAGGATAAGGGCGATTAAGGGGGATTCTTAATGGACTATAATCCTAACGGACAGTTTGAAAATCAGCAAAACGGCATAAACGGCAATCAAAATCCGTACAACAACGGGTTTAACGGAAATGTGCAGAATAATATCCCTTTGCAAAAATATTCTACACCGCCGTATTTCCCCGTAATGATGCAATTTGCAAATCCGCAGGAAGAGCAAAAAAGAAATGACAGAAAAATTCTCAAAACAATGGGCTTTGCCTTCGGCATTGCAATAATTCTGTATTTTGTACTGTCATCTTTAGTTGTCGGTGTTTTGTATATGCTTGCAGATTTTTCACCGTCAGTTGTATTTTTACTGGATGATTCAACGGGACAGTATATATTGCAGGGATTTTTGTCTGTATTTTGTATCGGCGTGCCGTTTTTAATATCATATGCAATTCTGAAATCAAAAAAATATATAGGCGTTCTGCCTTACGGCACAACCTATAACAAAAAAGCCGCTGTAAGCCTCGTAATGCTTTTAGCGCCTGTTGTGCTTATTTCAACAATAATTATAAATCTTATTTCAGCCATATTTCAGGATGCAATGGGCATAACCTTTGAAAGCGGATTTGAAGATATGTACGTTGAAGGGCCGATGGGAGCAGTTGTTTTAATCTTCACCTTGGCGGTTATTCCTGCAGTCGTTGAAGAGTTTTGCATAAGAGGAGTTGTGCTCCAGCCCTTGCGAAGATACGGCGACAAATTCGCCATAATAATGTCCGCCGCGATTTTTTCAATTCTTCACGGTAATATGGTGCAGATTCCGTATACTCTCGTTGCAGGAATATATTTCGGTTATCTCTGCGTTGCAACGGGTAGCCTTTGGCCGTCTATCGTTCTTCATTTTATCAACAATTTATTTTCCGCAATTGAAATGATAGTATATGCTAATTACGGAGATGAGGCGAGCGAAAAATGCATTTTAATAATGATGGGCGTGCTCGTAGCAGTCGGAATTGTTGGCGGAATTATCTTTTTCAGTATGCATTATAAAACTGAGCTTAAAAAAGGCGTGAATACTTTAAAGACAGGCGAGAAGGTAGGCGCAGTGCTTGCAAGCCCCGCAATGATAATTGCAATAATATTTATTCTTATTACGGTTGCAACGAGCATTGATTTTTAATAGCCTATGGAAAAAGAAGATTTTATGAAATATGCACTGCAGCTCGCGGAGCTTAGCGCCGATGAGGGCGAAGTGCCCGTGGGCGCAGTTGTTGTTTGCGACGGCAAAATTGTGGGCGAGGGCAGAAACCGCCGTGAAACAGTAAAAAATGCTCTTCACCACGCAGAAATTGAGGCTATAAACAACGCCTGCGCATTTCTGGGCGGTTGGCGGCTGTGGAAATGCGATTTGTACGTGACCTTAGAGCCGTGCCCTATGTGTGCAGGAGCAATAATCAATTCAAGAATAAAAAACGTGTATTTCGGAGCGGCTGACCGAAAAAACGGAGCAGTCGTATCCAAAGCACGGCTGTTTGACATTGATTTTACCCATAAACCGCAATTTGAGGGCGGAATTTTAGAGAGTGAATGTTCGGAAATTTTGACCTCGTTTTTTAAGAAACTTAGGGAAAGTAAACAGTAAGCAGGTGTATTGATGAGCACAATTGCCGCTATTTCAACGGGTTTAGCTGCGGGCGGTATAGGAATTGTCCGCATTTCCGGGGAAGACGCGATAAAAATTGCAGACAGTATTTTCAGATCGCTCGGCGGCAAGAAAATTGCCGATATATCGGGCTATTCTGCACTTTACGGAAAAGCTGTTGACGGGAAAGACGTGCTTGATACTGCCGTTGCTCTTCTTTTCAGAGCCCCAAAAAGCTATACGGGCGAAGATGTTGTTGAAATTTCCTGCCACGGCGGAATATATGTGACAAAGAGAGTGCTCAGAGCCGCTCTTTCGGCAGGGGCAGTTCCTGCAGAGCCCGGCGAATTTACAAAGCGCGCGTTCCTTAACGGAAAAATGGACCTTACGGGCGCTGAATCCGTAATGAATATAATTTCAGCGAGAGGCGAAGAGGCTGAAAAAATCGCCCTCGGCATTTTAGAGGGCGGACTTTTTAAAGAGATTAAAAAAATAAGCGATAAATTGCTTTACGATATGGCTCTTCTCTCAGCTTGGGTAGATTATCCTTACGAGGAAATTGAAGAGCTTTCAAATGAAAATTTAGGCGGAGACATACGGGAGAGTATGGAAAGCCTTGAAAAGTTAATAAATAACTACGACACGGGAAGAATTATTATGGAGGGCGTTGACACGGCGATTGTAGGCAGACCGAATGTGGGAAAATCAACGCTTATGAATCTTCTGTCAGGCACCGAGCGCTCAATAGTGACAGACATTGCAGGCACCACCCGTGACATTGTTGAGGATACCGTAACCTTAGGCGGAATAGTTCTTCACCTTTCGGACACGGCAGGTGTCAGGGAAACGGACGACGCCGTTGAAAGCATTGGCGTTGACAGAGCAATTAAACGCCTTGAAAATGCACAGTTAGTCCTTGCCGTTTTTGATGCAAGCAGACCTTTTTCTGAGGACGACAGACGGTTAATGCAGCTTTGCAAAGGGAAAAATGCAATAGGCATTATAAATAAAACGGATTTAGTTAAAAATTATCTAACCGATGAACTGGAAGAAAATTTTTGTAAGTTAGTTTTTATCTCAGCCAAAACGGGCGAGGGAAAAGATGAACTTGAAAATGCGGTCGTATCGGTTTTAGGAACGGAAAATTTTGACACAAGCTCTGCCGCTTTAATTAACGAACGGCAGCTTGAATGCTGTAAAAATGCGCTTAAAGATTTAAAGGAAGCGAAAGAGGCGCTTGCCTTAGGGCTTACAATGGACGCCGTTACGGTTTGTCTTGACAGCGCCGTTGAAAGCTTACTTGTATTAACAGGTGAAAAAGCAACTGAATCGGTTGTTAATGAAATATTTGCACAATTTTGTGTAGGAAAATAAGAAGCAGTCAATTCAATGATTGGCTACCTAAAAGATGAACAACAAATAATTACAACTAACAATAAGAAAAGAGGTTTTTTAAATGAGTGGTTGCAACGGAAATTGCGGCAGTTGTTCGGAAAACTGCGAAAGCAGACAGGCGCAGGATATGCGTATTCCGCTCAATTCAGAGAGCAGTGTTAAAAAAGTTATAGCCGTTGTAAGCGGCAAGGGCGGAGTAGGCAAAAGCCTTGTTACGTCAATGCTTGCCGTTACGGCGCAAACAATGGGTAAGCAGGCGGCAGTTCTTGATGCGGACGTTACAGGCCCGTCAATTCCGCAGGCTTTCGGTATTCACGGCAATGCAGTGGGCGATGAAACAGGTCTTTATCCTGCCCAGTCCCGCCTTGGCGTCAGGGTAATGAGCGTTAATTTGCTTCTTGAAAAAGAGGATCAGCCCGTCGTTTGGCGCGGTCCCGTAATTTCAGGGCTTATTCATCAGTTCTGGCAGGAGGTTGTTTGGGGCGACGTTGACTATATGTTCGTT
Source organism: Oscillospiraceae bacterium (assembly GCA_022508785.1). Classification (GTDB taxonomy): domain Bacteria; phylum Bacillota; class Clostridia; order Oscillospirales; family Acutalibacteraceae; genus Fimenecus. Next base: position 3,336 of record JAFLUN010000029.1, on the reverse strand, counting down.
GATATGCCCCCCGGAACAGGTGACGTTCCCCTTACGGTTTTTCAAAGCCTTCCCGTTGACGGCATAATTATTGTCACAACGCCGCAGGATCTTGTTACAATGATTGTTAAAAAGGCAGTCAATATGGCAAAAATGATGAATGTGCCGATTTTGGGTATCGTTGAAAATATGAGCTATTATGAATGCCCCGACTGCGGTAAAAAGCACAGCATTTTCGGTGAAAGCAAGCTGGACGAGGTTGCAGCGGAGATGGAGATTCCCGTTCTTGCAAAGCTCCCCATAAATCCGAAAAACGCATCTCTTGTTGATAAAGGCGCTATCGAGCTTTGCGAAGAAAAGCAGTTTGAGAGCATAATATCGAGTTTAGATGATTAAAAATATGTAGGGGCAGGTTTTCACGCCTGCCCCTTTAGATTTTAGAGATTAGATGTCAGATAACAGATATTCGCAGGGGACGATGTGGGCATCGTCCCCTACTTACTCTTACCCTCCCTCTCAGGGGAAGGGGGCAAAACGAAGTTTTGACAGAGGGAGTGAAAAGAGAGAGTAAGTTTAGCAATTAACTCCCTCAGTCGGCACAGCCGACAGCTCCCTCAAAGAGGGAGCGTAATAATTTTATCGCTAAAGTTAATGTATAATTTCTAACATTTAATAAGGGTCGGTTTTCATGCCGACCCTTACTTTTTGTGAATCTATATAATCTTTATACACGCGACGGTAATATCGTCGCTTTTTTCTGTCATTTTGGATTTGGCAATGGTGCAAAGCCTTTCCGAAAGATTTTCCGTATTGTCTGACTTTAACAGCTCGGCTTTAATTTCGGTAAGGGCAAAATCCGCCGCTCCGTCGGACATAAGCACTACCGTGTCCCCTTTGTAAAGCGTTCCCGAAAGGGAGCCGAACTGAGCTTCACGCAAAATCCCAACGGGCATTGCCGAGCGTTTTATTTCGCTGATTTTACCTTTCCGCTTGATAAGAGAAACGGTTGCGCCTGCTTTGTAGATAACGGCTTTTCCCGTATATAAATCCAGCTTTAAAATGTCAAGGGTTGCAAGGGATTCTTCATGGCTCTTAATAAGCAGGGCAGAGTTTACAAGCCTCATAGCGCATGAAAATGAAAATCCTGCGAGAATAAGCCGAGACAAAAGGCTTAAGGCAAGGGTTGAATCAACTGCCGCACGCGATCCCGTGCCCATTCCGTCACTGAGTATTGCCGCAAATCCGCCTTTTCCGTCATAAAAAGCGTCAAAGCAGTCGCCGCAAATATCGCCCGAATCGGCGGATATCTGAAAATAGTCGCATTTTACATCAATTTGGGGTTTTTCCCAAAGGAAAAGCATTTTTTGGCTCTCTCCCTTTATTGTTATGGGAGCAGGAAAATCCTTTTCAAGTGCGGAGCTGATACAGTCTGAAACATTTTTATCCGAAATGTCGGTGTCCGTGGGCAGTTCAAGGTTTACAAGGGATTTGCCCGCTTCGTTTTCGCAATATGTGGCAACGGCGTTTATACCCAAAGATTCAACGGCGCAGGAAAGCTTTGTTGAAACCGTAGGCACGGAGTGCAAATCGGTGCCGAACCCTTCCAAAATGTCGTTTATCATCAGGCAGAAGCTGTCATACTGGTCAGATGTAATTTTTCTCATTTCGTTAATTCTCCCCTCTGCTGCAAAGCGCGCCGAAAAAGCCGAGTAGCTTTTATTAAAACTGTCGCACAGCGACATAATTCGAATACATTTTGACGATATAAAGGGCGGCGATACGGACGGAGTAACGCTGCCGCTTTTTCTTACAATGTTGAGCATTTCGTCAAAGCCCTCAACCGTCTTTGAAAGCTCTCTGCCCCAGCAAGTGCTGTACCCGCCGCACCCGGAGCAAACAGAATCACGCACTCTGAGATATACTCCTGCAGTGTCCGCAGGGGCCTTTTCCGAGAGCATTTCCGAAACACGCGAAACGGTGGATTTTGTATGTGCAAGAGCTTCTTTAATAAGCCTTAATCGCTGTTTTATTATCACAATGTCCTCTGAATCCTCGGATTTTATTGACAGAGCGGTTTTAATATTTTTCATAGCTTTTTTAGGGATAATCAAAAAAATAACGGACGCTATGGCAGATTCAATCAGCAAACCGAGCCTGTCCGTTCCGCCGCCTAAGTACACGAAGGATGCGCCGTAAGCGAAAACATAAGCCATTGCGCATAAAAATTTGCCTGAGTAGGAAAACAGCCCTGAAAACAGCCCTGCAATGCTGAATGCGAAGCTTAAAGGACTGCTTCCTGCGAAAAATGCGCCCACACTTCCGCCTATCCCCGTCAGCGCTCCGCCGCTTTCGTGGAAAAGATATGCAAAAATGATAACGCAGAGAGCTCCGCCTATTCCGCCTAAGGATATTCCGAAAAACTGTATTCTCGTAAGGGACGAAAAAATAATTACGGCAGAAATTGAAAGCGCCGTTAAATCTTTGGGCAAAAGCCGTGTTTTTTCCTGAACCTTTTTGAAAGAATGATTAGCAAGTGAAAAGAAATATGCTCCGCCGAAGGATGCAATACTGCCGGCTATGGTAGAGAACAGTAATTTTGAATTAAAAGGAGAAATTATCATTACCGCCGCACCCGTTGAGGCAACTGAAAATGCGGATATGAGAGCCGGCAGAATAATACTGTTTCGTTTTTCAGGGAATGTGTGCAAATAGGCCCTTAAAATGAAAACTATAAAGGTTGCCATTGCAAAGCGAAAGGAATTTACATATTCGCTGGAAATAAGATAGCCGAAAATGCTCCCCAAAACCGAAAACAGTAAATATTTTCTTTTACAGCCTGAGCAGAACGACAGGGCAAGGGGCGAAATTATTTCGCTTTTTCCTGAGGCGAGCAAGGCGGCAATGCCGAAAAACACCCCTTGAGTTAAAGCGTTTTTTAAAAATTCGGGCACTTTTACCTGTTCTTCCCCTGCAAATTCTATTTTTCGGTCTTCCATTTTCTCACCTCCGCCGAAAAATTTGGTATAGGGTTGAGAGAGTTGAATCCGAGCCGCCTCACAGTGGCTCTTTTTGACGCTTTTTGTCCTTCCTTTCTTTGATAGGCGTCAGCCTATCTTCATCAGGAAAAACAAAAATCGTCTAAAAATTTCTCGCTGTGAGGTGCTTTGCAGTTTTTGTGGAGAAGATTTTTGTCGAAACAAGGCAAACACCGCAGGGAATACTGACATATTTTCAAGGTGTTTAACGCAGTTTTGGCGGAAATGTTCCCGCAAAAACCGACTCGTGTTCGACTCTCTCAACCCTATGGATTATTATACTTGTCCGAAGTTTATTATTTTAGCGAAAAGAGGATAGAAG
>JAFLUN010000028.1:15370-22381 GCA_022508785.1 Oscillospiraceae bacterium | reverse complement strand
GCAACTCTTGGTGTATATCCTTTACCGCCAATGATTTACCTGCTCAAACGGCGGGAATTGATATTTTAGTTCAAATAGACAAACAGTCTGATGAATACGTTTCACTTAATACTTATACCGATTTATTAGGTATCAATGATTTTATTGAAATAACCGACGAAAGTCAAATATCTTATTATGACACAAACGGCTATATAAGTTATTTGTGCCATTTTAACGGTGCTGTTATTGATTATACCGATTGTTATCAAGATTCCGCCGAAGAGCTTAATGTAAAGGTTAATAATCTTGATTATTTTGTTGACAAAGGCTCAATTATCATCGCATTTATTGACAAGGAAGGCAACGTTTTATCTACGTCAAGTCCGATTTCAATAAAAAACGGATTGTTTAGAGAATTTAGAAGCCTTTCATTAAACAATCATGAAGTCACAGTAGATTACTATTATAATCCTTATTATATTATACCTTCGGTAAGCTTAATAACGGCAGTTGTAATACTCATACTGTTAAGATTGAAAAAGTTAAAGAAAGCGAAAAACGTAAAATAGACAGATATTTAAATATATTTTGGTGAAATGCGGAGCAGGAATTTGCTCTGCATTTTTTGTTATATTACACCAAAAACTTTCATAATTTATATATAAAATGTGGAAAAATTCATAAATTATTGAAAGCAACGACCTATTTGTGATAAAATAGTTGTCAACAATCATTGAAGGAGGATGATTTTGTGGAAGTAAAAGAAAAAACATCTTTACTTGATAAGCCAAAGTGGCTTTTCAACGAAATCAAAACACATTGGAATACTCCCGCTGAAGGCAAATATGTTCCGTACAAAGAGTATTTGGACATTTGGCTTGCAGTAGGAAGTAACTATTCAGGAACAAAAGTCCTTGAATACATAAGCTTTGCGGCCGGTTGTTATTTGATAATGTTTCATTACAACCTTCCGTACGTTGCATTCTCTGCAATAGCACTTATCAATATGCCCTTGCAAAAGCTTTGGGATATTCTTGGCTGGATGATAAATGATAACCTCGGCTTTTTGCCGAAGAAAAAAGAACGAACGCTTTATTCCGTTTACTTTTTCTCAATAATTTTAGGCATTTTCCTTATGGTGTTTAACTTTAAGCCGTATTTAAATCCGCAGAATACGGTAGTTGCGGCACTTAACTCCATACGAGGAGTTTCAGCGGCGTCGGCTATTAAAATGCTCGGCACGCACATTCTTTGGAACGGCTGGGCAGGCTCCCGTAATATTTTCTGGCGTAAAAAGCTTGTTCCGAAATTCGGCAGATATAAATATTTCCTTTACTGCGACATTGTACCGAAGTGCATTATGGTTGTGCTCATAGGCTGGCTTCCCGTTTACAACATAGCGGATGAGGTTACAAGAGTTTGGGTTGCAAACGCATTGTTTGCTCTTTACAACCTGTTTGGTTTCAATAACTGTATGGAAACCTGCACACAGAACATAAGCCCCAATATGCAGGAAAGAATTCTCATAAGAACCTATCCCCTTAAGCTCTCGCACATACTTAACTCTTTAATGGTTCTCGTAATTCCTATGGCTATCGGCTTCTTTAAAGACGAATGGGCTGACATTAATGTTTACAAATACCTTATTCCGATTATTTTCATTGCTTTTGCAACACTTACAATGGTTTTCTCAAACCGAATAAAAGAAAGAATACCGCAGCCTCCTATTGAAAAGAAGGTACAAATCAATTTCTGGGACGGTATCTTCGGCGTTATGAGGAACAAATACAGATGGGTCATGAATTTAGTAGGACTTATCGACTCTCTCGGAAACGGTATGCTTGTGTTTACAACAGTTGTATATCTTTACACCTTCCGCCTCAGCGGTCTTACCTACGGCCTTCTGGTTTCGCTTGTATCCTTTGCAGGAACTCCGCCCGATTTCTTTACGCCTTTCTTTATAAAGAGATTTTCATACAAGCAGGTTATGATTTTCTATTATATTACCCGTGCGTTAGGCTACGGAGCAGTTGTTGCGGCTATTATCCTTTGCGGAGACAACGTAACGCTTTGCGGAACTCTTTGCGTAATTATACTCATACTGCTTGAGATTACGCATACTATACCTATGGCAATTCACCACGATATGGAAATTCGTATCAACGACTACCAGATGTACCTTTCAGGTGAAAGACTTGAAAGCTTTGCAGGTATTTTCGGTTGGTTTACAGGTCCTATTACAACGCTTATAGGTATGATCATTCCTATATTGCTTTTAAAATTCGGATTTAACAGCAACTGGGACGTTTTGTTTATAGATGCATCAAGAGTTAAGATAATCGTTATTCCTTTGCTCTTTGAGATTGCAGGCTATTTGCTTATGAATATCCCGTTGTTATTCTGGGATTATGACAGCGTTAAGCAAAATAAGGTTATTCAGGTGCTCAAACGCAGAGCCGAGGTAACCGAAAAGTTAGCGGCTGAGCAAAGTGAAACTGCCCAGAGCAGCGTTGTGAACTGATGGGGGTGAAATAAAATGCCAAAGAATAAAATTAAGACTAAGAAATCTCAAGTCGTTCAAGAGGAAATTCTTGATATTCCCGAAGACGAAATATGGACCTACCAAGTTGAAGGTCTTGCCGCTCCAAAAATCAACACTTCTTATAAAAATAAGAAGCTGGCAAAGATTGCATTTGTCCTTTTTATAATTTTTGCCATTATATTTTCTCTCTATTTCTCAGTTAGAGCATTACTTAACACCGGTACTCTTGAATATAATGAAATTGAAGGAAAACCCGGCGAGTATGAGCTTATTCAGTTCAGCAACAACGGCTCCATAACGGAATTTACTGTTAACGGTATTGCTTCTCTTAACTACGACACAGAAGACACAGGTATGCTTTTAGGCGAGGCTGAAGCCGGCAATAACGACATTGTTGTTTATGACCTCACAAAGAAGGTTACTAAGATTCATGAATACGCCTTCAACTGCGACGGTACTCTTCAGAAAATCTATATCAGTGCTGATGTTACTGACATAGACGCAAAATCCTTCTATTCCTGCTGGGCGCTTCAGTGTATTTACGTTGATGAAAACAACCCGAATTACTGCGATATTGACGGCGTTCTTTACAACAAGGATATGACCGAAATCATTTGCTACCCCATTGACCATGACCGTTATTTGCGCTTGAAAGAGGGTTATGCTCATCTTGACGAAAACGGTGTTCAGATTCCCGATTTAGTTGACGATAACGGCAATCCTATGGAAGAGCTTTGGGGTACTACCGACAAATATGACGAAGCCTATTTTGAAGAGTACAATTTAAAGGTTCGCACATACGTTATCCCCTCCACCGTCGAGAAAATTGGCCCTCTTTGCTTTAACTATGCAAACCTTCGTTACGTTTATTTACCCGAAGGCTTAAAGGAAATCGGCACGTTGGGCTTCTTTGACGCAGGTAATATCAACGCTATTTATTCATATAAAAACAATGAAGTAAATATGGAAACGAAATATACAGAAGGTATGTTCCAGACAGTTTATCCGTCTCTCCCCGAGGGGCTTGAGAAAATCGGTTCAGACTGCTTTACAAAAGACAGAGGACTTACCTATATGTATATTCCGTCAAGCGTTACATACATAGGTCACCACGCGTTTTGGGACGCTGTTTATAAAGAAGACGGCGACCTCCATGGTATTGCCCAAATGAATGTTGCCTGTGATGAAGCTACATTTAAATCAGGCACAGTCGGCAGTTCATGGCTTCCGAAATACGACTATATGCTTTTCAAAAAGAATATAGACGTAAATTACAGCGCCGAAAGAATGGCAATGCCCGAATAAAATTAAACAAAGATACAGAACAAGACCCCGATTCAGTGTAATCGGGGTCTTTTTAGATGTTAGATATTAGATAGTAGGGGACGATGTGGGCATCGTCCCGCAATTATTATTTCTTCTTGGAGATGCTATGATAGTTGATATAAATTAGTATCCGCTCCCTCCTTGAGGGAGCTGTCGACGAAGTCGACTGAGGAGTTCTTCCGTAAATTTTACTCTCATTTACTCCATCCGACAAAACTTCGTTTTGCCACCTCCCTCGGTGAGGTAGGAAAAACAGGTGCAATTTTACAGGGGAACCCGCCCCGACAAGCCTAAATTTTAATTATAGTTTCAAGTTGGTTGCGTGCATAAATAGGTAAAAAAACGGATAATTCAGTATGCAAATTGCGTGTCGAGGCTCTTGACTATTTGTTTGCGTTGACAAAATCTTCAATGTCCGCTTTTTCTCTTCCTCCCACAAATCTGTCAACCTCTTTGCCGTCTTTAATCAAAACAACTGTGGGAATACTTAAAACGCCGTAAATCTGGGCAAGCTCGCCGGATTCGTCAACGTCAAGCTTACAAACCTTATAATCGTCGTTTTCCTCGGCAAAATCGTGTATCTCCCCTGCAAGAACATTGCAAGGACCGCACCAATCTGCATAAAAATCCAAAAGCACGGGCTTTTCGGATCTTAAAACTTCGTCGCTGTAATTCATTAAATTAACCTTTACTATTTCCATTATCTTACACTCCTGTAAAGCATTGCCGCTCTTTCTAAATCTGTATTGTCAATTCCGCACTTGTCCGTGTTTCTTGCAAGCACCGTACCTTTAAGCTCAATATTTAAGCACGGGAAAAGTGACAGGAATTGATGCTTAACAACCTCATACCCCACTTCGCCGTCACCGCCGCTGGTTACTATAACAGCGGCTTTGCGCTTTTTGGGTATTGCACTCACATTTCTGCGGTAGCGCGCTTCAAAATACCGCTGGAAACGGTCCAAAAGCGCTTTCAGTGGAGCGGGCACGCTCATATTATACACGGGAGTTGCGAAAATTATTATGTCTGCACTCTCGAATTTTTTGAAAAACTCGTCCAAATCCTTTTTTGAACATCCGTCGCAGGCCTTGCAGTAACCGCAGGCGTTGCAGGGAATGGGATTGAGCTCAAATATGTTTACCGTTTCAATCTCCGTCCCCTTTGGAAATTCCCTTAAAAGTCTACCCAAAAGCCTTGACGTGTAGCCTGATTTTTTCGGCGAGCCGAGAATTGCCAGCACTTTTATTCCGTTGCTAAATTCTTCATTTCCGTAGTTTATTTCCATTTACTGTTCCTCTGTCTCTGTCACTTGGGTATCTTTTGCAGCTTCTTCAGTCTGCTCTTCCCCGTTTTCCTTTAAATTTGCATAACGCTTGATTTTTTGAGTTGTGGTTTTGATAAACGCACTCTCACGAATATCAAAATCCTTGATTTTCTTGTAATTGGGAAGCTTTTTATTTACCTCTTTTATTGCATCTGCAATTTGCTGACGGATTTCCTCCTGCGTTAACTCTTTGCGTTTAAGATTTTTCTTAATTTGCTCGTAGTTAGGATAAATTTTGGCGGAAACCGTCATTTCATCATTTGTTTCAGCGCCGAAAACAAGGCTTTCCTCAATTACGGGCGAACCGTTCAGGTAATATTCCACTTCCTCAGGGAAAATGTTTTTACCGTTTTTGGTAACGATAACGTTTTTGCACCTTCCCGTGATTTTATAGCAGTTGTTTTCGTCAACCGTGCCCAGATCCCCCGTTCTGAACCAGCCGTCCTCCGTCAAAACCTCATCGGTAGCCTTTTGATTGTTGTAATAACCGCTCATTATCATCGGTCCGCGAACCCAAATTTCGCCAACGCCTAAGTCATCGGGGTTGTGTATCCTTGCTTCAACATTGGGAAGCGGAGTTCCCACTGAATCGGGAAGCATCAGTTTATCGTGATTACCGATAACAAGGGGTGAGCACTCGGTAAGACCGTAGCCGATGTAAATGTCAATGCCTATACGAATAAACTCCTCGGCAACACGGGGGTCAAGAGCAGCGGCGCCCGTTATGAGAAGCCGCAGCCTTCCGCCGAAGGCGTCAAGAATTTCGCCGAAAATCTTTCGGTCAATATCTTTAATACCAACGGTTCTGCCTATTGCCGCAGCCGCCTTGCCCACATTAAATATGAATTTACCTCCCTTTTTGTCGTCAAGCTTTTTCATGATTCGACCGTAAATCTTTTCAATCATAAGGGGAACGGTAACAAATACGGTGGGCTTGACCTCCTGCATATTTTTCGTTAAATAACGAAGTCCTTCGCAAAATGCAATACAGGCGCCTGAATAGATAATCATTAAAAAGCCCAGGGAGCATTCGTAGGTGTGATGAATGGGAAGAACAGACAAAAGCTGGTCCTCGGGATTTATTTTTACCACGCCCGAAACGCCGATAATATCAGAACAGATATTATTCATGCTAAGGCAAACGCCTTTTGAATTTCCCGTTGTGCCTGAAGTAAAAATCAAAGAGGCAAGTGCATCTTTATCAAGGGTTACGTCGTTAAGCTTTTTTACGCCTTGTTTGTACAGCTCTCTGCCCTTTTCAAAATATTCGTCAAAGCTTTCGCCAACAGTGCCGTCAAAGCAAATAAATCTTATGTTTTCAGGGAGACTGCCACGCATTGCGGAAAGCTCTTCAATATGCTTTTCGTCTGCAAAAACAATTACCGCTCCTGCATCGTTTATAAACTTTGCCATATCCGCCGCCAGCAGTTCTTTGTCAATGGGCACAATAATATTATTGCTGCAGGTTACTGCAAGGTAAGTTACCGCCCACTTGTAAGAATTGACGCCTATAACCGCCATTTTTTCCCGTTCATAGCCGTCGGAAAGAATACTGTTTCCGAGATAATAAATATCGTGACGGAATTTTCTGTACGTTATGTCATAGTACACTCCGTCTTTATTTTTCAGCTTATAAGCAGGTCTGTCGTGATACAGCTGTTCGCTTTGGTCAATGAGCTCCTTAAAGGTCTCAATGTGCCGAGGTGTATAAAAGGCTTTGTTTTTAGGGAATGACGGCTCGTAGTTCATTTTTCTTACCTCACATTCTCATTAGAATAGTATTTTAACAATTAAGTATATCACACACTTAAGTGTTTTCGCAAGTTACTTTGACTTA
>JAFLUN010000028.1:0-15270 GCA_022508785.1 Oscillospiraceae bacterium | reverse complement strand
TTTAACAATTAAGTATATCACACACTTAAGTGTTTTCGCAAGTTACTTTGACTTACGTGTTGAATATATTTTTTCAACGCTTTCTTTATAATCGTCGTAGGTCATATAGGAATTTATAATTTTAAGAAGGGATGATGCGGAAATCCTTTCGGGAAGCCCCAAGCTCTTTGCAAGCTCTTTTCGCAAAAACGAGCTTTGCTCCCTGCCGCTTATTCCGTCTAAAAAGAAATCGGTTTTTGTTATACTGCGGCTCTGCTCTTTGTTATTTTCATCACAGTTTACGCCCGCTTTTCGAAGTGCTTCAAGGATTATCTCCTTTGAAATACCCTCAACGCCTAACTTCCCTTCCTTTGACATTTCGGTTTTGCGCTTTTCTTTGCCGTAAACGTCGGGAATATAAACGTTTGTTATGTTTTCACTGTTCGTAATTCCGTTAATAAAGGAGCGTATTTTAAAGCCTGCCGAATCGGAATCGGTCATAATTACTATACCCTTTGTTTCGGCTAAAAAACGGATAAGCCTTTGTTTTTCTTTATCCTTAAAAATTACGAAGCCGTCTGTCTCAATAATTAAAGCGTCAATAATTCCCGACAGCTTTATTTTGTCATATTTACCCTCAACAATTACCGCTTGGTTTATCTTTATCATAAAATCTAACTACCCTTATCTTGCCAATATGAGCGACAGCTTCACAATAAGCCTTTCAAGCACCATTTCGCCGCTTTGAGCGGTGCTTTTAAGCAGTCTGTCACTCTCGGAAAAGCAGTCAAAGCAATCCCTTAACTGTGCATCTGAAAGCTTTGCGGCAAATTTTGCGCCGTTTGTAAGCCTAAATTCCTTGTTTTTATAATCAAAAAATTTGGCAGGATAATTTGCGTTTTCTCCCCCTGAAAGAGCGGTCTTTGCGCGGTAAATATCAACAAACGACATTAAAATTACTGCAAAAACGTCTATAGGCTCTGCTTTATTTTGCATTAAGGTATGAAGAAGCTCAAGGGCATTTCGAGGGTTTCCGTTAAGAATGAATTTTGAAAGGTCGTAAACCTTTGCTTCGAGAGAACGGACTGCAATTTCGTCAATATGGCTTTTTGTAATTTCATTGCCCTGCCCTGCGAAGGATGCCGCCTTTTGCGTTTCGTTAAATAAAACGTTCAGTGAATCGCCTGAAATATCAATAAGATAATTCGCCGTGGCACTCGACATTTGGCAGCCCTGCTTTGCGGCATAGCCTATAACCGTTTTGCAAAGTCCGCTTCTTGTGTATTTTTGAAAATCAACTGCCGCCGCCTTTTTTGAAAAAATATCAATAGCCCATTTTTGCTTTGGATTTTTAGGCGAAAGGTCAATACTGTCCATCCAAAAAATTGTAATCGAAGTGTCGGGCTGATTGTCAAGAAAGTCCGTTATTTGTTCTTTTTGCTCTGCATTTAATGAATCCAGAGGAAAATCGTGGGCAATAACAACGCAGTAATCGCTCATAAAGGGCATACTTTGAGCGGCCTCGAAAATGTCGTCAAAGGTGTTGTCCTTGCCGTCAAACTTTCTGAGGCTGAAGGTCTCGCTCCCCGGAACGACGAATTTTGAGCATATCTTTTTTATATAAAACTGCTTCAAATACTCCTCGTCTCCGAAGAAAAGATAGCAATTATTCATTTGTCCGTCTTTAATTTGTTTTTTTAAATCCTCTTCGTGAATAAGTGCCATTAAAAACTCTCCGAATAGTAAATTCTTTTTGCATCAGGGTAAATTATAATTTGAGAACTGTCTAAAACAATTATTTGCGACTGTGCGTTTTTCAAAAACTTTTCTGCCTCTTCGCCGTAAAGGTTAAAGGCATCTACACTTAAAATAATTGTATCATATTTTCCGTTAAATTCCAATAGATTTTGCATTGATTTATCGCAAGAGATAAAAATATCCTCGTTACGACAAGTTATTTTAACTGATTTTTCTGACAAGGCATTTATTGATATAGCGTTATTAAGCGTTATTGATTTTATGTTTTCTCTACAGTTTTCAGGTTTTAACGGCGGTACTTTCTCTCCTGCAAAGGCAAAAGAATTTGCAGGATAATCGTTCGTAATATTTTGAATATGGGCAAAGGTGTAAGTATCGGTATTACTTACATAAATACACCCTATGGCTTTAAGATTATGACGGTTGAGCATATCGCCTGCAATATAACTTGCGTTTCGGCTTTCTGCACCTACAAAAACGCTGTCGTATCCGTCACGGACTAAGGCACATACGCAGTTATTACTAAATGAAATGTCAACCGATGGGTAAACGGCTTCAAAATTTTCATTAACAAACACCGTAAATACAAATCCGACTATTACGACTGCTGACAAAATTATCAGCTTTGCCTTTTTTCGATTTCTTAAAATCAAAAGCAATACCGCCGATATTACAACAGCAAACATCAGAAAAACTTTGAAATATCTTGAAGAGACGGCAACGGTTGAGTAGCGTAACATTCCAATCTTTTCGGCAATAAATATAATAGATTTCGTAATTATTCCCGAAAAATAGAAAAGACATTTTGCTATAGGCAAAATACCGCTAAAATGCATAAGCGCACCGAGCACTGATAAAACCATTAAAACCGACGATAAATCTATGATAAAAATGTTTGAAACAAAGGAGAACACGGGGAACATATGGAAAAACAGAATAAATACTGGTAATGTGAAAACTGATACGGAAACGCTGACTGCAAACGAATCCGCAACCAGTCTACCAAATGAGTGTTTGGTAATGGCTTTACCTATCTTGCTTTTGTAAATTAAATCGTGAATTTTGCTTGCAAATAAAATAAGACCGAGGGTTGAACCCATAGAGAGCAAAAGAGAAACCGAATTTACGGAAAAAGGATTTTTGATTAACAAAACTGATATGGCAAATCCAAGGGCATTCAGGCTGTCGGAACCTCTGTTCAAAAGCTTTGCAAGCTTTAATATAAACAGCATTACCCCTGCTCGCACAACCGACACGGAAAAGCCTGTCAGCGCTAAATACAGAATGATGAATGCAGAGGTTACCGCCATATTCAAATACTTTCTTTTGCGCAAAACGGGTATAAAATTTGAAATAATAAGCGTCCACAAAGTTAAATGAAGCCCCGAAACCACAAGAAGATGCGCAGTTCCCGAATAGTTAAAGCAATTTCGCAAATATGTGCTCATGGTGCTTCTGTCGCCTATGGTCATTCCGAGAGCGACTGCGCCCAATTCGTTAGGAAGATAGGACTGAACGGCGGTTTTGTAAGCCAGCTTGATTTTATAAACCGCTTTGTAATAAATGTTTTCACCTTTAACAGTAAGCTCTGACATATTATTGGCATTGAAATAAATTTTGTCAGCAAGCATTGATTTTACGGTCTTTTTATCATTGTTTACAGGCGTAAATTTTGCATTTGCTGAGATTTTGTCGCCCTCTGAAAGCCCCGTATTTTCATTACTGTAAGCGGTGATATGAAAATTTTCTTTTTTACCGTTTACGCTGTTTACTTTGATTTCAAACTTCTCGTAAGTAGAATAATATTCACAGCTTGTTACGGTTCCTGAAAAATCAACGGTTTTTTCGTTATAGACAGATGTGGAATTTACATCTTTTATAATAAAAAGCGTTGAAACGGAAACAGCCGCGACGGCAAATGAAGCGTAAATAATAAAGCTGTACTTTGAAGCGGGCGAAGCTAAAATCAAAGACAATAAAAATACAGCCAGTGCCGTAAAACCTACGATACTGACTGTAAAAAAGCCGAATTTCCCCATAATAACCGATGATATAAAGCAAACCGTTCCTATTAACGCAAACGGTCTTTTCATTAGTTACACCAGCTTTTCGTTAAGATTTGAACCGCTCAAAATGTGAAAATGAAGATGTTTTACCGTTTGCCCTGCGCCCTCGCCGCAGTTGTTTATTATGCGGTAATCCGTAACGCCCACGGATTTTGCGATTTCGGGAATTTTCTCGAAAATATAGGCAACTGCACTTGAATTTTCACTTGTAATTGCATTAGCACAGCAAATGTGCTCTTTGGGAACTACGAGCAAATGAACATCTGCCTGAGGGGCAATATCTTTAAAGCAAAGGATTTTTTCATCCTCATAAATTTTTGTTGACGGGATTTCCCCTGCAATTATTTTACAAAATAAGCAATCCATAATCTGTATTTTCCCCTTATTTTAAAAGATTTTTAAGTATCTCTTCGGTCTTTGCAAGAGCGTCGTCAACCTTTGAAAGATTCTTGCCGCCTGCCATTGCCATATCGGGCTTGCCGCCGCCGTTTCCGTCTGCGACTTTTGCCACCTCACGAACAATATTGCCTGCGTGAGCGCCCTTTGCGATTGCAGCCTTGTTACAAGCGCAAACAAATGACGCCGTGCCCTTTTCTTTGTTTGTTCCTGCAATAACAGCCACAGCCGCCTCTTCTCCATCACACACATTTGCAGCCATAGATTTAAGACTGTCGGCAGCCTCTTCACCTGCGCAGTAAACAACAAGCTTTACGCCGTAAACGTCTACTGCATTTGACGCAAATTCAGATGTCTTAAACGCATTTATTTCATCCTTAAGCTTGGCGATTTCCTTTTCTTTATCTTTAAGCTCGCTCGCCACAGCCGCCGCACGCTTTGCAATGTCCGCAGTATTGGCAAGCTTCATATTCTCAGCAGTCTTAGCAATGAGTTCGTTATTCTTATTTATATATTCCAAAACTCCCTTACCCGTAACGGCGGCAATTCTTCTTACGCCTGCCGCTACCGAAGATTCGGAAATGATTTTGAAAAGACCGATTTCAGCCGTATTTTTAACGTGCGTACCGCCGCAAAGCTCAGTTGAATAATCACCGATTTTTACAACACGGACAACATCGCCGTATTTTTCGCTGAACAGAGCCATTGCGCCCTGTTTTTTAGCCTCTTCTATATTCATTTCGTCAGTTGTAACGGGCATAGAAGCAAAGATAATGTCGTTTACTCCGTTTTCAACTGCCTTAAGCTCTTCGGCTGTGAGAGCGGAGAAATGGGAAAAGTCAAATCTCATTTCCTCTGCATTTACAAGCTGACCTGCCTGCTCAACATGCGTGCCGAGCAGTTTTCTGAGAGTTGCCTGCAAAATATGAGCAGAGGTGTGGTTTCTCATAATAGATTTTCTGTTGTCCGTATCAATTTCCGCCAAAGCCTCTGACTGAACGGAAATGCTTTCACCGTCGCTCACATAGCCGTGATGTAGGAAAACGCCCTCGGCAGTTTTCGTGGTTGAGGTTACCGTGAAAACTGACCCGTCAGCAGTGATTTTGCCTATATCTCCGACTTGTCCGCCGCCCTCGCCGTAAAATACGGTACTGTCAAGAACTATTGTAGCGTTATCGCCGTTTGAAACGAAATCCACCTTACTGCCGTCAGCAATAATTGCGGTAATTTTTGCTTTGCAGGAATATTCGTTGTAGCCTAAAAAGCTTGTTGCAGGCATATCTTTCGTAGCGTTTTCAGAGCCTTCCCAAGCCTCTTTACCTGCATCCTTACGGGCATTTCTTGCTCTGTCATGCTGTTCCTTAACGAGCTCACGGAATTTTTCCTCGTCAACCGTCATTTTTCTCTCTTCAAGAATTTCTTTTGTAAGGTCAATGGGGAAGCCGAAGGTATCCGAAAGCTTAAACGCATCTTCACCCGAAAGGCAAGCGCCGTCGCTCTCAGCAATCATTTTTTCAAGTATTTGAAGACCTGAATCAATGGTTTTGTAGAAATTTTCTTCCTCAATGGAAATTACTTTTATAATGAAATCTTTCTTTTCAAGAAGATTTGGATATGCGCCTGAATTTTCTTTTATAACTGTTTCGCAAACCTCTGCTAAGAACGGGCGGTCAATACCGAGTAATCTTCCGTGGCGTGCCGCACGGCGAAGAAGGCGGCGCAGAACATAACCCCTGCCCTCGTTTGACGGCATAACACCGTCGCCGATCATCATAGTAGTGCTTCTGATGTGGTCTGTGATAACACGAAGGGAAATGTCTTTAACGGGGTCTTTATGATATTCAACGTTTGCTATCTGCATAATATGCTTCATTATATTCTGAACGGTGTCAACCTCAAAAAGATTGTCAACGCCCTGTGAAATGCAGGCAAGCCTTTCAAGACCCATACCCGTGTCAATATTGGGGTTTGCAAGGCGTGAATAATTGTTGTTACCGTCATTATCAAACTGCGTGAAAACCAGGTTCCAAACTTCCATATATCTGTCACAGTCACAGCCGACTTTACAGTCGGGCTTGCCGCAGCCGTATTCTGCGCCGCGGTCATAGTGGATTTCAGAGCAAGGACCGCAGGGACCTGCGCCGTGCTCCCAGAAGTTGTCCGCTTTGCCCATACGGTAAACGTGAGACGGGTCAACACCTACGTCCTTTGTCCAAATGTCGTATGCCTCGTCGTCCTCTTCATAAACCGTAATATAAAGCTTCCCCGGGTCTATTTCCAAAACCTCGGTAAAAAATTCCCACGCCCACGGAATTACCTCTTTTTTAAAGTAATCCCCGAATGAGAAATTGCCGAGCATTTCAAAATAAGTGCCGTGGCGCGCAGTTTTACCTACGTTTTCAATATCGGGAGTTCTGATACATTTTTGGCAGGTAGTAACACGCTTTCTCGGCGGTGTTACTTCACCTGTAAAGTATTTTTTCATAGGAGCCATGCCTGAATTTATAAGCAACAAGCTCTTGTCGTTATTAGGGATAAGAGAAAAGCTGTCAAGGCGCAAATGCCCCTTGCTTTCAAAAAACGATAAATATTTTTCTCTTAATTCGTTAAGTCCTGTCCACTCCATTGAGAAATCACCTTAATTCAAAATCATAATCTTATAAATTATACAATAATATCGCTTATAATGTCAATAAAAACTATTGCGTTAAACCGATAAATTATTTATAATGTAATAAACAGTGTAAGGGGGTGTGTATTTTGAACACAAGAACAAAATCAAATCTTCTGTTAATTTTAGCAGTTGCGCTGTCCCTTGCCGTCATTTTCACGCCATTTCTTTTTGCGGATTTTAACTCAAACCGCACACACGCCCCAAAATCGCAAAACGGTGTTTCGGATTTTGAGGGAGCGGTTACAGATAAAAAAACTCCCATTTACCTTCAGGGCGAGTGGCTTGAGTACCAGGGCGAATGGATAGTTACGGACAAATTGGATAAAGAACCGCTGAATGTTAACAAGTATTCACTTCCCGTTAATTTTTTCAGCTCATTTGAAGACATTGATTACCCTCTCGGCGATAAATCCTCTTATCTTCTTACCGTTAAAAATCTTAATATGAAAAATGCGGTAATATATATCCCCCACTTTGCGGGGTCATACAGAATTTTTGTTGACGGAGAATTAGTTTCCCAAAGCGGCGAATACACTATTGAGGGTACAAAGGCAAATCTTTCGGCAAATACGAGCATATTGAATTTCAGTAAAGAAAATACTTATGAAATTATTATTGAGGTTTCCTGCAATTATATGCCGGGGCTTTACATGACACCTGCAATAGCAGATTCAGGTTATATTGCGGCACATTCAGGATTAGCCACTACTTTGCGCAGTATGATTTTCGGGGCAGTTGCCTTTTGCACTGTTCTTTTCTGTATGTTCTCAATAACGAAGCGAAAGATTTTTCATTCAAAATGGCTGCCCGTTTTGTTCCTTGTAATTTTGTTCCGTCTTGCAATTTCAACCGAAGGGTATTCCTCGTTCAACTTTATTTTTTCGGAGCTTGACTATGAACAGCTTACTCTTTTAATTTGCAGCTCCACGTTTATCATAAAGCTTGTATCATTACTTTTCTACACGGAGACCCTTGATATTAAGCTTAATAAAATACTTTCGGCAATATTCTGTGTAATGTTTCTTTTGTTCACGGCAATTTACTGTACAATACCCAAAACGGTTTACACTCCGTTTTACAACATTATTGTTCAAATCGCAACGCTTCCTCTTGACATAATACTGCTCGGATACCTTACAAACAGTATTTCCCGTAAAGTGCCCTATGCCGTTTTTTACACAGTCGGTTATATTGCAATTCTTTCAGGACTTTTAATTGACTGTTTCTATACGAACGGTCTTATCGCCTACAACTCTTCATCATATTTACCTCTTTTATGCGCATTTTTCGTCATTTCATTTTCCGCAATATTCATTAAGAAAACGACGGAAATTTTTAATGCGTCAATTAAAGCTGCGGAGCTTGACAAACAGCTTTCAGAGGCAAATATGGCAATTATGGTGTCGCAAATTCAGCCCCATTTTCTTTACAATGCGCTTAACACCATAAAATATCTTATTAAGCGTGACCCGCAAAAAGCGGAAAAAGCAATTGTTTCTTTCTCAAAATACCTTCGCAGGAATATGGATTCGCTAACACAAAAAACGCCCATTCCGTTTATTGACGAAATGGAGCACGTTAAGCATTATGCGGACATTGAGATGTTGAGGTTCGGTGACAGAATAAGCATTGAATATAATATTAAATGTGCCGATTTCAGCGTTCCTGCGCTGAGTATTCAGCCCATTGTCGAAAATGCCATAAAGCACGGAATTACGAAAAATCCGGACGGCGGAACGGTCAAAATATCTGCCTTTGAGGAAGAAAAATTCTATTGCGTAAAAATTGATGACGACGGCGTTGGCTTTGATGTGGAGAACCCTGATTATGCCGACGACAGACACCACGCACACATCGGCCTTTCAAACGTTGCAAAACGGCTTAAAAGCATTTCAGACGCCGACTTTGAAATTGAAAGCCGTGAGGGCGAGGGAACCCATGTGACAATTAAAATTCCGAAAACGGAGGAACAAAAATGAAAGTAATGATAGTTGACGATGAACACATGGCGGCGGAAGAGCTTTATGATATAGCCTTATCTCACCGTCTTGTAACCGAAGCGGTCGTTTTCAACAATCCGTCTGACGCACTTGTTTACATTGCGCGGCACGACGATATAGACCTTGCTTTCCTTGACATTGAAATGCCCGTTATGACGGGTCTTGAGCTTGCAAGAAGAATCAACTCGATACAAACACGCACCAAAATTGCCTTTGTTACGGGATTTAAGGAATATGCCTACGACGCTTTCAGAGTAAATGCCATAGGCTATGTTTTAAAGCCATATTCAGATGAATCGGTATACAATGAAATTGAAAAAGCCAACTCTTTTTCGGGAATGACAAACACAAAAGAAATTGTGATAAAAACCTTCGGTTATTTTGACGTGTTTGTAAACGGTAAGCCTGTTTTCTTTTCAAGTGCAAAGGCAAAGGAGTTTCTTGCGCTTTTGGTTGAAAGGCAGGGCGGCTCTGTCAGCACGGAGCAGGCTATTGCGGCGCTTTGGCCCAACAGAGAATATGACGAATCGGTCCAATCGCTTTTCAGAAAGGTCTTAAAAAGCTTGCGTTCAGCCCTTGCAGATGCAGGAATTTCCGATATATTTATTGACGTGCGTAATCAGCGAAGTGTGGATACAACAAAATTCACGTGCGATCTTTATGCGTTTCTTGAAAAACCCCGTGAAAATATTGACACATTCAAAGGCGAATATATGGAGGGCTATTCATTTGCAAGAGCCACTGCCGCAAAGCTGCGTGAAAAGTATTACAGTATGAAAGTCGGAAGCATTTTTTAATATTATATTTTACTGTTTTTACAGCTTGTATAAAGTAAACGGCTCAAGGTTTAACCTCAAGCCGTTTTTGTTGTGTTTATTTAACTATGCTTATTCGTAAATCGGTTCAAAATCGTCTGCGCCGTGGCCGCAAAGGGGGCAAACATAATCTTCGGGTAATTTTTCACCCTCAAAAACGTGTCCGCAGATTTTACATTTCCAACCTACGATTTTTTTGCTTGCTTCAATCTTTTGAGGCTTCGGTTTCACATCCTTATGATAATCGGCGTAGGTCAACGGTTCGTTATCGCTCAAAACCTTCATATCCACAACCTCTGCAATAAACAGGGTATGAGTTCCAAGGTCAGTGCTCTCCACAACCTTAGCGCTAAGGTAAGCGCACGTGCTCCAAGGCAAATAAGGCACGCCGTTTAAATCTAAGGGAAGCTCTGCACCCTCAAATTTATTTGCATTTCTGCCCGACTGCATACCGAAATGCTTGATAGTATCAAAAATACAGGTTTTATCAAGCAGGCTTACGGTAAACACTCCGCTGTCTTTAATATAATCACAGGTCAAATTCGTATTGATAACCGAAATTGCAATTCTTACAGGTTCGTTTGCAACCTGAATGCAAGTATTAGTTATACAGGCGTTTACCTTATCTTCGCTTTTTGATGACACTAAAAAAACGCCGTAAGACAGCTTAAACAATGCTTTATTATCCATTATTACACGACCTTCACATAATATTTTTTTATTATTTTATCACCCGTGTTTATATTTTTCAACATTTTTATAAATATTTAAAAATGCGTATTGAAAGAAACTGCAATAAATGATAAAATTCTATGATAAAAGAAAGGATTTGATCCTATGCAGATAATTGATATTTTAAACAAAAATCAAATGTCCCTTTCATTTGAGGTCTTTCCGCCGAAAATTGAGACATCCTTTGAAAGTGTAAGACAAGCGACGGAAGAAATTGCCGCTTTAAAGCCTTCGTTTATGAGCGTTACATACGGCGCCGGCGGCGGAACAAGCGATTATACTTTATCAGTTGCTAAAAATATTAAAGAAAAATATAATGTTCCCATGCTTGCGCACCTGACCTGCGTTTCCTCGGACAAGGCTCTTGTTGCAAAACGGATAAACGATATGAAAAACGCAGGCATCACAAACATTATGGCGCTTAGGGGTGACCTTACGCCTGAGCTTCAAAATTCCGACAGAAAGAATTGGGATTACCGCCATGCCGTTGATTTAATCCGCGAACTTAAAGAGGTAGGCGGATTTTGCATAGGCGCGGCGTGCTACCCTGAGGTTCACCCTGAAAGCTCAAATCAAAGAGAGGATATTAAATATCTTAAAGAAAAGGTTGATGCAGGCGCAGATTTCCTTACAACTCAAATGGTATTTGACAACAATCTTTTCTTTAATTTCCTTTATAAAATAAGAGAAGCGGGAATTACCGTTCCCGTGCTCCCCGGAATTATGCCGATTACAAATGCCAATCAGGTAGACCGTGCAATTAAGCTTTCCGGCGCATTTATGCCCCAGCGATTCCGTGCAATCGTTGACAAATTCGGCAGGAGCCCCGAAGCCTGCAAGCAGGCAGGAATTGCCTACGCTACAGACCAAATTATTGACCTTTATGCAAACGGAATTACAAACGTTCATGTTTATTCAATGAACAAGCCTGAGGTGGCTCTGGGTATTCAGCAAAATCTTTCGGCTATTTTAGGAAACAGCTTTTCGGAGTAAAATATGCAAAGCAATACGATTTTTGTAAAAAAATACCGTGAAAACGAAATCTCGCAAATAAACGAAAATGAAATTTGGCGCTATGCAGGCTACAAAGGCAGTACAAATAAAATTGACCGAGAACTGATTGAGGTTTTTGAAGAGGTAAAAAATGATTTAAGCGGAGCTTTCTCTTATAAGGTTTGTTACAGACGAATGGAGCTTAAATGGGAAAAAGGCGAACCTCTTCTCCCCTTTTCAGCAAAATCAAAGGCACTTTTTCAATTACTTACGGATTGCAATGAAATAATACTTTTTGCGGCAACCGTAGGTTTGGAAACAGACCGCTACATTGCAAAACAGCAAAAAATTTCACCCGTAAAATCACTCATTGCTAACGCTTACGGCGCAGAGCGAATCGAAAGACTTTGCGATGCGTTTTGTGATAATATACAAAAGGATTTTTCAAGTGAAAATCTGTTTACGACGAAAAGATTTTCGCCGGGCTACGGCGATTTACCCCTCGAAACTCAAATCGAACTTTTCAATTTGCTTGATTGCAGCAGGCAGATTGGCGTTTCGTTAAATGAAAGTCTTTTAATGTCCCCGTCAAAATCCGTAACGGCGATTATGGGACTTAAAAGCAAAAAATGCGAAAATAAGACTGTAGGCAAATGCAAGGAATGCACAAATCACGATTGCCAATTCAGAAAGCAGGAATTTTAATGTTTCTTTTAGATTACATAAAAGACAATTTAGTTTATCTTGACGGCGGAATGGGTACTCTGCTTCAAAAAAGCGGACTGAACCCCGGCGAGCTTCCCGAAAGATGGAATATATCCCACCCTCAGCAGATTATTGACATTCATAGTCTTTATTTTGATGCAGGCGCTAACATAGTAAACACCAACACTTTCGGCGCGAATTGCCTGAAATTCAGCGATGAAGAGCTTGAAGATATTATCAGAGCGGCCGTTGAAAACGCAAAAAAGGCAAAAGAGGAAAGCCGCGCACCCCAAGAAAAATTTATTGCTCTTGACATTGGCCCTTTAGGAAAAATGTTAAAGCCTTACGGCGATTTTGACTTTGACGAGGCTGTAAACTGCTATGCAAAAACGGTTAAAATCGGCGTAAAATACGGCGTTGACCTTATTTTCATTGAAACGATGAACGATTCTCTTGACACCAAGGCGGCAGTTTTGGCATCAAAGGAAAATTCCGATTTGCCCATATTCGTTTCAAATGCCTACGGTGAAGACGGAAAGCTAATGACCGGCGCTACTCCTGCGGCAATGGTTGCTATGCTCGAGGGTTTGGGTGTTGACGCCATAGGCGCAAACTGTTCTCTCGGTCCGAAACAGTTAAAGGGTGTTGTTGACGAATATTTAGAATATGCCTCTGTCCCCGTTCTTTTAAAGCCTAACGCAGGGCTGCCGAAATCCGTTGACGGACAAACTGTTTACAATGTATTGCCCCAAGAGTTTTCGCAAACAATGTGTGAATATGCCCGTGACGGTATCCGTATTCTCGGCGGTTGCTGCGGCACTAACCCTGATTATATTTCTTTAACGGTTGAAAAGACAAAGGACATTGCTCCTAAATCCATTACAAATAAAAACAAAACTCTGGTCAGTTCTTATACCCACGCTGTTGAGTTTAAAGAGTTGCCTATTCTTATAGGCGAAAGAATAAACCCCACAGGCAAAAAGCTGTTTAAAGAGGCTCTTCGAAACCGCGATATTGACTATATTTTAAATGAAGGCATAAAACAGCAGGAAAAGGGTGTTCACATTCTTGACGTAAACGTTGGACTGCCCGAAATTGACGAAAAAGAAATGCTTCAAAAGGTTTGCTTTGAGCTTCAGTCGATTATTGACCTGCCTTTGCAAATAGATACTACTGATATTTCGGCTTTAGAAGCGGCTTTGCGCCGTTATAACGGAAAGGCAATGATAAATTCCGTAAACGGTAAAGAGGAAAATATGAAAGCAATTTTCCCTCTCGTAAAAAAATACGGCGGATTAGTTGTCTGCCTGACCCTTGACGAGAACGGAATACCCGAAACGGCAGAGGAAAGAGTAGAAATTGCAAAAAAAATTATAAATACTGCGAAATGCTACGGTATTGATAAAAAGGACTTGGTTTTCGATACTCTTGCAATGACCGTCAGCGCTGATAACAATTCCGCGATTGCAACTTTAAAAGCTTTAAATACAATTAAAAATGAATTACACTGCCACACCTCGCTGGGTGTTTCAAATGTTTCGTTCGGACTGCCGAACAGAGATATTTTAAACGGTGCGTTTTTCACGCTCGCTTTGGAAAACGGTCTTTCCGCCGCCATTATGAACCCCAATTCAAATGAAATGATGAAAAGCTATTATTCGTTTAAAGCGCTCAAAGGGCTTGATGAAAACTGCTCTGATTTCATTGAAAATATTGAGAAATACGCTCAGTCGCAGACTGTTGTTACGGCAAATGTACCCGTAAGTGAAAATACCGCTGATGCTGAAAGCGAATTGCAGCGAGCCATTGTTAAAGGCTTAAAGGAAAAGGCGGCAAACCTTACCGCTTCCCTTTTGGAAAATGTAAATCCCCTTGAAATAGTCAATTCACAGATAATCCCAGCCCTTGACATTGTGGGAAAAGGCTTTGAAAATAAAACAATGTATTTGCCGCAACTGCTTATGAGCGCCGAGGCGGCATCGTCAGCCTTTGAAAAAATAAAGCTTAAAATGAAAGAAAACCCAGTGGAAACGGTCAGCAAGGGTAAATTTGTTATTGCAACCGTTAAGGGTGACATTCACGATATCGGCAAAAACATTGTTAAGCTGATTATGGAAAACTACGGCTTTGAGGTTTACGATTTAGGCAAGGACGTGCCGCCTGAAAAAATAGTTGAAGAGGCTATACGCCAAAACACAAAGCTTGTGGGACTGAGCGCTTTAATGACAACAACGGTGCCTTCAATGGCTGAAACTATAAAGCTATTAAGGGAAAATGCCCCCGGCGTAAAGGTTATTGTGGGCGGCGCGGTGCTGACACAGGAATATGCAGACAGCATCGGCGCTGATTTCTATGCTAAAGATGCAATGGAAACGGTCAGATATTCGTTAAAAACGGTTGGTGAGTTCAGTGAAGGCAATGGATAAAAAAGAGCTTGTTAAAAGGTACATATTGTTTATAATCGGACTGATTTTTATAGGCATGGGCGTTGGATTTACCAAACGCGGCGAGCTTGGAGTTTCGCCTATTTCATCTGTCGCCAATGTTTTGAGCATTAAATTTGATTTTTTATCAATAGGCTCCTGGCTTGTTATTACTAACTGTATGCTGATATTAGCTCAGGTACTGATACTGCGCAAAGATTTTAAGCTTTATCAGCTTTTGCAGATTCCCCTTTCATTTCTGTTCGGTTATTCCGCCGATTTTGGATTGTGGGTTGCTTCATTTTTCCCCGTAAACAGCTATTTTTCAAGGCTTATAATGCTTTTTATAGGAATTGTTATTTTAGCTCTCGGCATTTCGTTTTCGGTAATTGCAGATGTTATTATGAATTCGGGCGAAGCTATAGTAAAGGTAATTTCGGATAAATTAGGCCGTGAATTCGGCAACGTAAAGGTCGTATTTGACATAAGCTGTGTTACCGCTTCAATAATACTGTCGTTGATATTTTTTGATATGAAAATTGTCGGCACCCGTGAGGGCACGGTCATAACCGCAGTATTTACGGGATTTGTTGTAAAGTTTTTCACAAGGATTTTGAAGGACAGATTATTAAAGGTTGTTAAGAGTTAGATGTTAGACATTCCGCTCCCTCTTTGAGGGAGCTGTCGCAAAGCGACTGAGGGAGTTGTTAGTAAGTTTTCTGTTAAGTC
>JAFLUN010000027.1:20789-23264 GCA_022508785.1 Oscillospiraceae bacterium | reverse complement strand
GCAAGCTCAAAGCTATTTGCGACGAGGTTGAGGGCATGAAAGAATTGCATTTTAAGAATGCAATGCAATAAATTCACTTGCAGGAGTGATAATTTTGGAGTTCCTTACAAAAGAATATACTTTTCCGTCCGCGTCGGGGCTTTGCGATATTTATGCTCAAAGCGCCGCACCTATTGATTACGGTCAAATTAAAGGCGTAGTGCAGATTTCCCACGGAATGGCGGAGTATTCAAACAGATATGCAGGCTTTGCGCTGGAGCTTTGTAAAAACGGTTATGCCGTTTTTGTAAGCGACCATATAGGGCACGGCTCCTCTGTGACGGACAAGGATATGCTTGGCTTTTTCGGCGACAACGGCGAGGAAACCTTTGTTGAAGACCTTAAAACCCTCACGGATATTATTAAATGTGAATATAATGATTTACCCGTGTATTTGCTGGGCCACGGAATGGGCTCACTCATTGCCCGAAAATATACCAATAAATACGGTTATCTGCTTGACGGTGTAATTTACACGGGCACGAGCGGTGAAAACCCTGCTTTAGGTGTCGGAATCCAGCTTGCAAATACGCTGATTAAGCAAAACGGGCCATATTACCGCTCAGAGCTTCTTGATACTATTGCCTTTGGTACGTACAACCGAAAAACCGAAAAACGAACGGAATACGATTGGGTGTCGAGGGACACGAAAGAGGTTGACAAATTTATTGCCGACGACCTTTGCGGTTACACATACACGGTAAGCGGAATGAAAGCTCTTTTTATGACGCTGAAAGCCGTTTCCACAAAGCGTTGGTATAACTCCGTACCTTTGAGTATGCCTATTCTTCTGATGTCCGGCTCAATGGACCCCATAGGCGATTACTCAAAAGGTGTAGAAGAGGTTTATAAAACCTTGAAAAAGACGGGACACAAATATGTTACGTTAAAGCTTTATGAAGGCGCCCGTCACGAAATTCTTAACGAAACAAACCGAAAAGAGGTTTATAACGATATAATAAATTGGCTTAACGGTTTAAAGAAAAAAGACGCAAATACAGAGCAAATTCCCGTTTAAAAGATAATTATGAATAAAATATATAAGGGAGTGTTTTTGTGGCAACATCAATGAATTATATTAAAAAGTACGGTAACAGCAGTTTTGAGGAGCTTGCATTCAACGATATAGACAATATCGCTCTTTGCGAAATTCTCTATATGCCCTTTGAAAAGGTTATTTCCTCGAGCTTTAATGAAGAGCCCGTTCCCTTTGCAGAAGCGTGCCAAAGAATGTTCGAGTACAACGGCGGCCGCCACGTTGCACCCGGTCTTGTTCTTATGAAGAAGATAAGCGTTAAAATGATGGCAATGGCACAAACAGAGCGGTTTGCCTCAATGAAAGTTGTTGGCTGCAAATGCGCATTTGACATTGAACCGCCCCTGCAATTCGGCGCAATGACATTCCTTTTGCCTGACGGCGCTGCCGTTGTGGTTTTCCGCGGTACAGACGATTCGCTTATCGGCTGGAAAGAGGATATGTCCCTTTATACACGAAAGGGAATACCGTCCCACGATTTGGCAGTGGAATACATTGAAAAGGTTGCCCAAAAATATGACGGAGACATAATCATTTGCGGCCATTCAAAAGGCGGAAATCTTGCCATTTACAGCGCGGTTAAATGCTCTGAGGAGACAAGAAAGAGAATCGCAAGAATTTATAATAACGACGGCCCCGGCTTTGTGACCGACGATTTAATGAGATGCCCCGAGTACAAAGAGGTTCTTCCCAATTACCGCCATTTTGTTCCGTCAAACTCGTTTATAGGCATGCTTTTAGTTCACGATAACGATTTTAAAGCTGTTAAATGCAAGCATATTCTCGGCTTTATTCAGCACGACCTTTCTTTGTGGCGAACGAAGGGTACGGAAATTTTATTCAGAGACGACATTTCAAAGCTTGCTAAAATAACCGATGAATTTTTGAAACAGATGATATACCGCGTTACCGATGACCAGGGCGAGCTTATTGACAAATGGTTCGGCGATTTAATAGCGGGCATGGGTCAAGAAAATCTTATAAATATTCCCCGCAATTTATTGAGTACCGTTAAAGGCTTTAAAAAAGTATGTGCCGAGGTTGACAGTGAAACTAGGGCGGCAATTGATAATTTCCTCGGCGGGCTTGGAAAAATAGCAATTAAATCAACGAAGTTTGTATTGCTCAATGCCGCAGATGTTGCAGAGAACAGTATGGAGAAAATTGCGGAAGCAGTTCTTGCGTAACAGAATTTAAATAAAGCGCAATTTGACGATGTAGAACTTTTTGATGTTACCTCAAAGGCGCTGAAAGTAAAAGCAAGGGCAGATGAGGCTTATGGGCCCGTCTGTCCTTTTAATTTGTGAAATAATTTTTCGCTAGAATTTTTATAAAATCAATTTTGCCATATAAAGCGAGGAGAAAAAATTGATTATTAACAGAAAAATTTTATTATCGTG
>JAFLUN010000027.1:12882-20689 GCA_022508785.1 Oscillospiraceae bacterium | reverse complement strand
CCGTTTCTGCTGGGCTCGGTCAGTAAATCGTTTACCGCTGTTTGTATTATGCAGTTAGCTGAGCAGGGGAAAATAGATTTGAACGCTGATATATCAACGTATCTGCCGAATGCCACTGACGGCGATAAAATCACGGTGCGCCAATTATTAAATCACACAAGCGGATTGGGCGAGCATCAAACGCTTGAAAATTATAAGATTATAAACCGACAGGGAAATCACAACTATGCCAATGTAAATTATTCTTTGCTCGGTGAAATTATCGAAACGGTCAGCGGAAAATCATACAACGATTATATAACCGAAAATTTATTTGAACCGCTTAAGCTTTCTAATACTGCCGCAACGCTTGACAAAAGCCTTAATAACGGGTTAATTGACGGATACACAAACTATTGGGGATTTCATATCAAAAGCAACCATAAATATTCATCGTCTAAAAATGCTTGGATAACCGTACCGGCAGGTTATATTTCTTCTTCTGCAAACGATTTGGGAAAATATTTGCAAATGTATTTAAACGGGGGACAGGGCATAATATCTAAGCAAAGCATTGATACAATGTTTTACGGGGACACGGTCTATGTGAACGACGATGTTCCTTATTGGTACGGATATGGCTGGACTACCGTAAAAGAGCCCCTTTCCGAGCCCGTATTGCGCCACTCCGGCTTAATTGAAACAGGAACCTCCTGTATTTTCATTCTTCCTGAAAGCGGCATTGCAATCGCTATAACGGCGAATGTGAACGATTATTTTGTTACAAACGAAATGATGGACAGCTTGGGTTGGGGCGTTGTTCTCATGCTTTTAGGCAGCTCACCTAATGAAATTACGGGCAATGAATATGTATTGAGCCACATTCGAATTGACCTGATTATGCTCGTTGTTTTAACCGCGGCAGTTTTATCAGTATGCCTGATTCCTAAATATAAAAACAGAATAAATCGCCGCAAAAAACTTTTAACGGTACTGCTTCTCATAGCATTTCATTTGATTTTGCCGATTTTCATATTGCTGCTTGTTCCTATATTCTTTGCAACGCCGTTATGGGTAGCAAAGGCTTTCGTCCCCGATGTTTTTATTACGGTAATTGTTTCGTCAACATTACTCTTTGTCAGCGGTTTAATAAAGAGTATTATTCTGTATAAAAATATTATTAAATAAAGAAAACAAAAGAAAAGAGCGCCGCAAATTGCGACGCTCTAAAATTTTGTCTTATTATAATTATTTTATGCTTTTGTCTCAGCCTTAACTGCTTCAAAGGCATCTTCAATTTCCTTTTCGGGTGCTTTGGTCAGAAGGCTTACAACCACAATAGCAATAAGACCGACAATAAATGCAGGGAGTAATTCGTAGATGTTAAGAATTGTATCCGCAAACTGAACACGGACAACGAATTTCCAAACGAATACGGTCACACCGCCTGCAACCATACCTGCAATAGCGCCCCATTTGTTTGCGCGCTTCCAGAAAAGCGCCGCAAGAACAACAGGGCCGAATGCGGCACCGAAGCCTGCCCACGCAAATGAAACTATGCGGAAAACAGAGCTGTCAGGATTTCGTGCTAAAAATACGGCAATTATTGAAATAACAACAACGGAAAGTCTTGCAAGGAGCATAGATTTTTTCTGAGAAAGCTTAATGCCGATGGTTTCCTGAACCAAATTCTGCGAAACGGCAGATGCGGCGGCAAGAAGCTGTGAATCAGCGGTGGACATTGTTGAGGCAAGAATACCTGCCAGAATAAGACCGCCCACGAAGGCAGGAACATAACCGTAATTTGCAATAACCTTTGCAATATCAACAATAATCGTTTCAGCGGCAGAGCCGTTTGCATATGTGGGAATAATGCCCGATTTCATAAGCGAATAGCCGATAACGCCGATGATTATCGCAACCGCCATTGAAATTGTAACCCAAACCGAAGCCACACGGCGTGAGGTTTTTAACTTGTTTTTGTCCTCAATAGCCATAAATCTGAGAAGCACGTGGGGCATACCGAAATAACCGAGACCCCAAGCAAGTGTCGAGGCAACGGGCAATGCGCCGTAACTGCCCGTAGTGCCTGACGCCACATCAAAGCCCTTGAACACATCAAGGTAGCCGGAAAGATTTTGAACGTTAGAAAAAACGGTGCCAAAGCCCTTTGCGGCGCCTTCGCCGAAGCCGATAACTACGAAAAGAGCTACCGTCATAATAATACTTTGAATAAAGTCGGTTGTTGATGCGGCAAGAAATCCGCCCAATGTGCAGTAAAGAATAATAACTATCGCGCTGATAATCATTGCCGTTATGTAATCCATTCCGAACAGCGCTGAGAAAAGCTTACCGCAAGCAGAAAATCCCGACGCGGTGTAGGGAATAAAGAATACTATAATAAATACAGCCGCAACGGTAGTGAGAATTTTTGATTTGTCACCGAAACGCTTTGCAAAGAAATCGGGAAGCGTGAATGCGTCAATCTTGTGGCTGTAAACACGAAGCCTTTTTGCAACGATAAGCCAGTTTATGTATGTACCGATGGCAAGACCGATAGCAGTCCAAGAAGCCTCGGCAAGTCCGCCCATTAAGGCAACTGCGGGAAGACCCATTAAAAGCCAACCGCTCATATCCGACGCCTCTGCGCTCATGGCGGTAACAAAAGGTCCCAGTTTCCGTCCGCCGAGGAAGAAGTCGCCCGACGTTTTGTTTTTGTCAGCAACGGCAATACCGATGCTTATCATCATTACCATGTAAAGCACAATGGCAATGAGAATTACAATACTTGATGCTGTCATATTCATTCTCCTTCAAAAATGATAAAATCATTCAAAATAAGCGATTGCGCCTATTTTACCATACTTTTTTCAAGAATGGAATAGAGAACAAAGTATAGACTGGTTTTAATAAAAAACAAGCCGTAATTTCCAAAACACATTGAAAATAAAGGCTTGTTATGTAGAATAAAGTATAGACTAAAAATTAGTATAAAAATATTTTTTGCGTTTCACCTTAAATATCCGTTCAAAAACATAGGCAGCATCTTTGAACTGTAATCAGAAAGAGAATATTCGCCGTTGCAAAGACACCAATCGTAAAGCATTGCCCGTTCATAGAGGGCGTAAGCCTTTACAATATCGTTTGCAGAATTTCTGTCGGAAATTTCACCGCTTTTTTGACCTGCTATTACTATTGAACGCAAAAGCTTGTAATACGTTCTATTGTGATCAAGCAGGCTTTTTTCATTTTTGGTAATAAGCTGGGAAGATAAAAGCTGCGTTAAAAGGTCAATGGAAATACTGTCGTCAATCATTCTGAACAGCTCTTTGTTAAGAAAAAGCATTTTTTCTATGCACGGCATTTCGTCTGTCATTATTTCCTCAAGCTCTTCATACTTTTCGTCAAAAAGATAGGCAAGAGAGGACAGCAAATCGTCTTTACTGGAGAAATAATGGTAAAACGAACCCTTTGATGTGCCCGATTCCGACACAATGTCATCAATCGTCGTGCCGTTATAACCCTGCTCGTAAAACAGTTTCCACGCGGCTGATACTATTTTCTTTTTAGTGCTCTGTAGGTTTTTCTTTTTCATATTATTCTGTCAAATTCCTTGGATACATCTTTAAGTAAATCGCGTATGGGCAACTGCTGAGGGCAAATCGTTTCGCACTTTCCGCAGCCAATGCAGTCTTTTGCTCTTCCCGAATTTTTAACATGGGCATTATAATACTGACGGGAATTCCATTTAATAAGACCTTTGTCCTGCTTCTTGGCATTAAGGCAAGCGAACAGCTCGGGAATGTTTATGTTCTTCGGACAGCCTGCGGTGCAGTAACGGCAGGCGGTGCACTGAATAATATCGCTGTTTTTAAGAACGGCGCAAACCTTGTTTACGGCTTCCGCTTCCTGCTCGTTTAACGGCTCAAAATCTGTCATAAACGAAAGGTTGTCCTTCATTTGCTCCATATTGCTCATACCCGAAATTACCATACAAATGCCCTCAAACCCTGCGGCGTAGCGAAGAGCATACGAGGCGTAGCTTTTGTCACTTTCCAAAGCATCAAAAACGTCTTTGGCGGGCTTTGGAAGATTAACAAGAGCGCCGCCCTTAACAGGCTCCATAACAATAACGGGCTTTCCGTGCTTGCGGCAAACATCAAGGCACTCACGCCCCTGAACGCCTGCATCATCGAAATCTCTGTAATTAAACTGAATTTGAACAACCTCAACCTCGGGGTTCTCAGTCAAAATCATATCAAGCACATCGGCTTTATCGTGGAAAGAAAGGCCGACATGGCGGATTTTTCCTTCTTTTTTAAGCTCTGCCGCCACTTTATAAGCGTTGGCATTCTTGTATTGAGGATAGTTTTTAGCACTTTGAGCGTGCATAAGATAAAAATCGAAATAATCAACGCCGCAATATTTCAACTGTTTTTCAAAAAACGGGCGAATGTCCTCTTTCGTCTTAAAAAGATTTGACGAAAGCTTATTCGTAAGAATAAAGGACTCTCTTGGGTAACGCTTTGAAAGGCAGTCACGGATGCTCGTTTCGCTTTGTGTTGCAACATAACCGTGAGCCGTGTCAAAATAATTAAAGCCTGCCGCCATAAAGGTGTCAATCATCTCGGAAAATTCCTTGTAATCAACCTTTACTTTCAGTTTCATCGGAAGGCGCATACAGCCGAAGCCGAAATTCTTTTTTATTTCGGGAAAATAAGGATTGCTCCCGTCCGGGTTTACAAATACTGTCATAACAATTACCATAGCCTTTCCGGCTACAAAAGTTTAGGTGCATCACATTTGACCCTTGCGTAGCCGGACAAGGCGTGATGGTAATTTCGGCCATCTCAAAATTTGTCTTGTACAAATTTTGGGGGACGTACAATTGGTTTGATTAGCGTGATTTTTTACGCTAATCACCTGCCGTCTAAAAATATCTGTTTTAATTATATAATACTTAATAAATAATTTCAACTTGTTTATATAACAATGTAACCGATTTTCCCTCCCTCTAAGAGGGAACGGAACATCTAACAATAAAAAAGGCTGTATTTTCATAAATTTTATGCAATTTTTATTCGTTTTTTCTTTACAAATATGCATAAATAATGTATAATATAAATAATCTTACGCATTTTTTTGCGGTGGTTTTACTTGACTTCGTGTCCATTTGTGTATTTTTCATAAAATATATGAGCTTTTGCACCTTAAAATCGACTCAAAGCGCATTGACTTTAGTGTGATAAAGTGGTAACATACCAACGCAACAAAAATACCGTTAAAGTGAGGTTAACTATGAATTTTCATTCGGACTCAGTTGACAGATTATTTCAAACAATTCTAAATCTCCAAACAATAGACGATTGCTACGCTTACTTTGAGGATATTTGCACCATTAAGGAAATCCGCGATATGGCACAGCGCCTTGATGCTGCAATTCTTCTGAAAAAGGGTATGAGCTATCAAAAAATAAGCGAAACACTGGATATCAGCACCGCAACCATAGGAAAGGTTAGCAAATGCTTAAACTACGGCAGCGGCGGGTATGAAACCGCTATTAAAAAATTAGAAGAAGAGAGCAAAGACTAATGAAATCATCACAGCTAAACCCCGGCGAAAATTTAATATTTTTGCTTCGTGAGCTTTATGATAAATACGGTTATTCCCGTTACAAAATGAATAAATTTGAGGAATATGACCTTTACGCCAAAAATAAGGATTTCCTCATCTCCGACGGGGTTATTACCTTTACCGACACCAACGGTAAGCTTATGGCGTTAAAGCCTGATGTTACTCTTTCAATAGTTAAGAATACGAAGGATTCAGGCAATACTGTTCAAAAGCTTTATTATAATGAAAATGTCTATCGCGTTTCGAAGGGTACCAGTTCTTTTAAAGAGATAACGCAGGTAGGGCTTGAGGCAATAGGCAATATTGACGAATACTGCATTTTTGAGGTTATTTCATTGGCTGTAAAAAGCCTTGTCTGCGCAGAAAAAAACTGCATTATGGAAATCTCTCATTTAGGGCTTCTTTCTGATATTATAAATTATGCAGGCGTGCCAAAGAGCGAAATAAAAAAAGTAATTCACTTTATCGGTGAGAAAAATGTTCACGAGTTGCTTGCATTTTGCCACACTCTCGGGATTGAGAAAGAAAAAGCTGAGTTTTTGGCAAACACGGCTAAAATTTACGGTACACCGGGCGATGTTTTGCCGTGGATACGGGAAAATCTCAAAGATATTGCCGATGAAAAAAATATAGAAATATTTGAAAATGTAATGACCGCTTTAAATCAAGAAGAAAACGGAGATGTTATTCGTATAGATTTTTCTGTTGTTGACGACTTGCGTTATTATAACGGGTTTGTGTTTAAGGGATTTGCCGAGGGCGTTCCCACCAGCGTACTTTCAGGCGGTCAGTATGACGCTTTGATGAAAAATATGAAAAGGCAGTCAGGGGCTATCGGCTTTGCGGTTTATCTTGACAGCTTTGAAAGCACGGCATCTTCCGAATATGATGTTGATGTTCTTCTCGTTTATTCAAAAAATGCGGATATTGCATTACTCAAAAAAACAGCAGATGAAATAATTGCAAAGGGCGAAAGCGTTTTAATGCAAACAGAGAAGCCTGACGGTATTAAATACAAAAGACTTTTAATCGAGAAAGACGGAGAGGTGGTTTGTGTTGAAAACAATGCTTAATGTGGCTCTTCCGAAAGGTCGGCTCGGCGAAAAAGTATATTCAATGTTTCAACAGGCAGGCTACCCTTGCCCGTCAATTGAAGAGAATAACAGAAAGCTTATCTTTGAAAACGAGGAAGCAGGCGTTCGCTATTTTTGGGTAAAGCCGTCAGATGTTGCAATTTACGTTGAACGGGGAGCGGCGGACATAGGCGTTGCAGGCAAAGACATTTTGCTTGAATATGAACCGGACATTTACGAGCTTTTAGACCTTAAAATCGGCAAATGCAAAATGGCGGTCGCCGCAAAGAAGGATTTTCGTGACGACAAAGGCAGAACGCTTAAGGTAGCAACTAAATTTTCAAATATTGCAGGGAATTTCTACCGCTCAAAGGGCAGAGATATTGATATTATCCACTTAAACGGTTCAATTGAAATAGCTCCAATTTTGGGGCTTTCAGACGTAATAGTAGATATTGTTGAAACGGGAACAACCCTTAAAGAAAATGACCTTACCGTGTTTGACACGGTAGTGGATATCAGCGCAAGGCTTATTTCAAACAAGGCAAGCTATAAATTCAAGAGCGGTGAAATAGACAGGCTTACTCAAAAGCTTGCAGAACAGTCGGAGGAACAGTTATGATTAAAATAATGAAATAC
Organism: Oscillospiraceae bacterium; assembly: GCA_022508785.1. Lineage (GTDB taxonomy): Bacteria > Bacillota > Clostridia > Oscillospirales > Acutalibacteraceae > Fimenecus. The sequence goes on along the minus strand of JAFLUN010000027.1, from coordinate 13,364 downwards.
AGCGAGCTTTCAAATGATGAAATTTTTGCCCGTGTTGCTCCAACCGTTAATGTAACCGATATTGTTGCGGAAATCATTGAAAATGTAAAGGCAAACGGCGATAAAGCGCTTTTTGAATACTGCAAAAAATTTGATAAAGCAGACCTGACCTCTTTACTTGTAACCGAAGAAGAAATAGACGAGGCTTTTGCGTTAGTAGAGCCTAAATTTATTGAAATACTGGAAAGAGCAGCAAAAAACATCCGCAAATTTCACGAAAAACAGGTTAGAAACAGCTTTATTATCAATGACGAAGACGGCATTGTAATCGGGCAGAAGGTAATTCCCGTTGACAGAGCAGGACTTTATGTTCCCGGCGGTACGGCGGCTTACCCGTCAACGGTTTTAATGGATTCTATCCCTGCCAAAATTGCAGGTTGTAGAGAGGTTGTTATAGTAACTCCCCCCGGAGCAGACGGAAAGGTCAACCCCGTTATTTTGGC
>JAFLUN010000027.1:11195-12782 GCA_022508785.1 Oscillospiraceae bacterium | reverse complement strand
TTGTTATAGTAACTCCCCCCGGAGCAGACGGAAAGGTCAACCCCGTTATTTTGGCGGCGGCAAAAATTGCAGGAGTAGATAAAATCTTCAAAATAGGCGGTGCGCAAGCAGTTGCCGCATTGGCCTTCGGTACTGAATCCGTTCCGAAGGTTGATAAAATAGTAGGTCCCGGCAACGCCTTTGTTGCAGAGGCTAAAAAACAGGTTTTCGGCGTTGTTTCAATTGATATGATAGCAGGCCCCAGCGAGATTTTAATTGTTGCCGACGGCAACAATAACCCTGCACACTTAGCGGCAGACCTTCTCTCCCAGGCTGAGCACGACAAAATGGCAAGCGCCGTTCTTGTTACTAACTCCGAAGAGCTTGCGAAAAATGTTGCCGAAGAGATTGAAAATCAGATTCCGCTTCTTGAGAGAAGTGAAATTGCAAGAGCGTCAATAGATGCAAACGGTAAGATTATTATTGCAGACAATCTTGAAACCGTATTTGAGATTGCCAATGAGATAGCTCCCGAGCATTTGGAGCTTTGCGTTGAAAATCCCTTTGACTGTCTTGATAAAATCCGCCACGCAGGCTCAATATTTATGGGTAAAAACTGTCCCGAGGCGTTGGGAGACTATTTTGCAGGGCCAAACCACACTTTACCCACGGGCGGCACGGCGAAATTCTCAAGCCCCCTTTCCGTTGACGATTTCGTTAAGAAAACACAGTACACTTATTACACAAAGGATGCGCTAAAAAAAGTTGCAGAAGATGTAGCATATTTTGCAAAGCAGGAGGGGCTTACCGCCCACGCAAAAAGTGCGTTGATTAGAACTACGGAGGAAAAGTAATGAGCCGTTTTTTCAGCGGAAAATATAAATCTCTTGTACCATATGTTCCGGGCGAACAGCCCAAAGAGATGAAATATATAAAACTGAATACTAACGAATCACCCTTTCCGCCATCTCCGAAGGCTTTGGAATACGCCCAAAAGCAAGCAGAGCATTTAGAGCTTTATTCCGACCCTGAGTGCCGTGACCTTGTGAAAACAGCTTCAAAGTATTTTGGAATTTCGGAAAATGAAATTCTTTTTACGAACGGGAGCGACGAAATATTAAATTTTGCTTTTATGGCATTTTGCGACGACAAGCACCCTGCGGTTTTTCCCGATATTACTTACGGCTTTTATCCCGTTTTTGCGACTTTGAATAATGTGCCATATGAAGAAATACCCTTAAAAGACGATTTTGGGGTAGATGTTGACGCCTTTTGCGGAGTTAACAAAACAGTGTTTATTGCCAATCCCAATGCGCCTACGGGAATAGCTCTTCCTCTTGCCGATATTGAGAAAATCATTAAAAGTAATCCTCAAAATGTAGTTGTTATTGATGAAGCGTATGTGGATTTCGGCACGGAAAGTGCAGTAAAGCTCATTCACAAATATGACAATTTGCTTGTAACGCAGACCTTTTCAAAATCACGCTCAATGGCAGGCGCGCGCTTAGGCTTCGGTATTGCAAATGAAAACCTTATAAGAGATTTAAATACGGTAAAGTATTCAACAAACCCGTACAATGTCAACCGAATGACTATGGCGGCAGGGGT
>JAFLUN010000027.1:6756-11095 GCA_022508785.1 Oscillospiraceae bacterium | reverse complement strand
TAAAGTATTCAACAAACCCGTACAATGTCAACCGAATGACTATGGCGGCAGGGGTTGGTGCCTTGCTTGACGGTGAATATTTTGAAAACAACTGCAAGACAATTATTGAAATTCGTGAATATACGGCGGAAAAGCTTAAACAAATGGGCTTCACGCTAACTCAGTCAAAAGCAAATTTCCTTTTTGCCGCTTCAAAAGATATAGACGGCAAAACTCTTTACTTAAGGCTTAAGGAAAAAGGTATTCTTGTCCGCCATTTTGATAAAGAAAGATTAACTGATTATAACAGAATAACAGTAGGCACAAAGGAGCAAATGGATATACTGATTAGTGCCATAAAAGAAATTACGGAGGTGTCTTTATGAGAACTTCGAGAATTGACCGAAACACTGCGGAAACAAAAATTAAGCTTTCCTTGAACCTTGACGGGAAAGGTTTAAGCACAGTAAATTCAGGATGCGGATTTCTTGACCATATGCTTACTCTTTTTGCAAAGCACGGCAGATTTGACCTGGAGGTAGAGTGTTTAGGCGATACTCAGGTTGATTATCACCACACGGTTGAGGATATAGGCATTGTGCTCGGTACAGCATTTAAAGAAGCCCTCGGCGACAAAAAGGGAATAGAGCGTTACGGCGACATTATTTTGCCCATGGACGAAGCCTTAATCGTCACCGCCGTTGACCTTTCGGGCAGAGCGTATTTGGGCTATGACTTAGATATTCCCACAGAAAAAGTGGGGGATTTTGATACGGAGCTTGTAAAAGAATTTTGGCTGGGCTTCGTGCGCACTGCAGAATGTACATTACATATAAAACAGCTTGCAGGCAGCAATTCACACCATATAATTGAAGGCGCATTTAAAAGTGCGGCTCGTTCAATTTCAAAAGCGGTGGCAATAAATCCGGATTTTGCTGACGAAATTCCGTCAACTAAAGGAGTTCTTTAATGATAGCAATTATAGATTACGGAGTAGGTAATCTTTTTTCACTGAAAAGTTCATTTTCTGCAATAGGGGCGAAGGCTCTGGTTACAAGCGACAAGGCAGAAATAGAAAATGCAGACAAAATTATTCTCCCGGGCGTCGGCGCATTCGGCGATGCTTCAAACAAACTTTTTGGTTCAGGGCTTGGTGAAATTTTGATAAACGAAGCGAATAAAGGTAAACCGATTATGGGAATTTGCCTTGGAATGCAGCTTCTTTTTGATAAGAGCTTTGAATACGGCGAGCATAAAGGCTTAGGACTTATTCACGGAAACATAAAACCCATTGCAGATGTTATTCCAAAAGATTTTAAAATACCGCATATTGGGTGGAATGCGCTTGAATTAAAAAAAGACAGTCCTATCAATAAATACGTAAATAACGGCGATTTTGTCTATTTTGTTCACTCGTTTTATGCTGCGGACTGCGATGAATTTACCGTTGCGACTGCCGAATACGGCGCACCACTTACTGCAACCGTTCAAAATAAAAATGTGTTCGGCTGTCAGTTCCATCCTGAAAAAAGCGGCGAAACGGGGCTTAAAATTCTTCGTGCATTTACTGAAATAAAGGGGGCAGACTGATGCTTATTTACCCTGCAATAGATTTATTCGAGTGTAAAGCAGTTCGCCTTTACAAAGGCGATTACAATAAAATGACGGTTTACAGTGACAATCCCCCTGAAATAGCAGAGGATTTCAAAAAATGCGGTGCAACGCACATTCACGTTGTGGATTTAGAGGGTGCAAAAAACGGCACAACGCCGAATTTTGACACAGTAATCGAAATAAAAAGACGAAGCGGACTTTTTTGTGAGGTCGGCGGCGGTATCCGTGATATGGATACCGTTGACAGGTATATAACAGCGGGTATTGACCGAGTAATTCTCGGCACAGCGGCAGTTACAAACGAAGGATTTGTGAAAGAGGCGGTCTCGAAATACGGCAGCAAAATCGCAGTAGGCATTGACATTAAAGACGGATTTGCGGCAATTAAAGGCTGGACAGAAAAAAGCGAGCTTACCGCATTTGAGTTTTGCGAAAAAATGCAAGCAAACGGGGTTGAAACCTTAATTTGTACCGACATTTCAAAAGACGGCGCAATGAAAGGCACAAATCACGCTCTTTACAGTGAGCTTATGGATAGATTTGATATGCAAATCATAGCTTCAGGCGGTGTTTCTTCCCTTGATGATGTTAAAAAGCTCGCCGAGAAAAATCTTTACGGAGCAATTATAGGAAAAGCCTATTATACGAAAGATATAGATTTAAAACAGGCGGTCGAGGTAGCAAAATGATAACAAAAAGAATCATTCCCTGCCTTGACGTCAGGGACGGAAGAGTTGTAAAAGGCGTAAATTTTGAAGGTCTTCGGGATATTTCTTCCCCCGTGGAGCTTGCAAAGTTTTATTCTATGTGCGGTGCAGACGAGCTGGTGTTTTACGACATTACCGCATCTTCCGACGGGCGAAAAATCTTTACCGATATTCTTCGTGAAACGGCAAGTAAGGTATTTATTCCCTTAACTGTCGGCGGCGGAATAAACACGGTTGAGGATTTTGACCGTGTACTTAAATGCGGAGCAGATAAAGTCAGCGTAAATTCGGGCGCAATTAAAGACCCGTCACTTATCTGTAAAGCCGCAAAGCTTTACGGCGACCAGTGCGTTGTTTTGTCCGTTGATGTAAAACGGGTAGACGGCAAATTTACGGTTTTTGCTAAAGGCGGAAGAGAAAACACGGGAATTGAAGCTATAACCTGGATTAAAAACTGCGTAAATAACGGCGCAGGCGAGGTTGTAGTTAATTCAATCGACACTGACGGCGTTAAAGGCGGCTTTGATTTAGAAATGCTGAATGAAGTCTGCAACGCAGTTTCCGTTCCCGTAATTGCTTCGGGCGGAGCAGGTAAAATTGAAGATTTTATTACGCTTTTTAAAGAAATTCCGAATGTAGATGCAGGTCTTGCGGCGTCTATCTTCCATTTCGTCGAGGTAAAAATAGCAGATTTGAAGGAAGAAATGGCAAAAGCAAATATTCCCGTAAGGAGCTTAGTGTGAAAAATACAACGAAAGGAACGATACCGTGCACGAAAAGCTGTTTTTTTATGACTGTTTGTGCGACTGCGGTGTCGCTGTGCGATTACGATGATAAATATTGACGAACTTAAATTTGACGAAAAAGGGTTAATTCCCGCAATAGTTGTTGATTCAGTCAGCAAAAAGGTTTTAACCCTTGCTTATATGAATAAGGAAAGCCTTAAAATTTCAATGGAAAAGGGGCTTACCTGCTTTTGGAGCAGATCCCGCCAAGAGCTTTGGCTCAAAGGCGAAACCAGCGGAAATTATCAGCATATAGTGTCCGTTACGGCGGACTGTGACGGGGACGCTCTCGTAGTTTCCGTAATGCCCGACGGCCCTGCCTGCCATAAGGGCACAACCTCTTGCTTTAATGATAAAATTTATCAAAGCGATGAGTTAAACGATTTTTCCTATGAAGATTTAATGGAGCTAATTCGCGGCAGAAAGACGGAAAAAAAGGAAGGCTCATACACTACTTACCTTTTTGAAAAGGGACTTGACAAAATTCTTAAAAAGATAGGCGAAGAGAGCACCGAGGTAATAATTGCGGCGAAGGCAGAAGATAAGGCAGAGACAGTTTATGAAATAGCCGACCTTGCCTATCACGTAATGGTACTTATGATTGAAGCGGGAATTGATTTGGCAGACATTCACAAGGAGCTGGCTTCTCGCCACGTTATCGACAAAAAAGTTAAGCAGGAAAAAATGACAAAGTAAGAGAGAACGGTATAAAATGACGAAGGTATTTATTGACGGAAGCGCCGGCACAACGGGGCTTAGAATTTATGAGCGGTTAGGCGAAAGACCTGACCTTGAGCTTATAATTCTTACTGACGACAAACGCAAAGATTTAAAGGCGAGAGAAGAAGCGTTGAACTGCGCAGACATTGCATTTTTATGCTTGCCCGATACGGCGGCAAAAGAGGCTGTAACGCTCATAAAAAATAATAAAACGGTTGTAATTGACACATCAACCGCTCACAGAACGGCAGACGGTTGGGTCTACGGTTTCCCTGAAATTACAGGGCAGAGAGAAAGAATAGAAAAATCAACACGAATAGCAAACCCGGGCTGCCACGCCAGTGGATTTATTTCTCTCATAAAACCCCTTACAGAGTGCGAGATAATCCCCAAAAGTGCAATTCTTTCCGCCTTTTCGCTTACGGGCTACTCAGGCGGCGGCAAAAATATGATAGCCGATTACGAATTGCAAAAAAATAAAGAAAAACTGCAAGCTCCCAGAAGCTACGGGCTTTCTCAGACACATAAGCATTT
>JAFLUN010000027.1:2005-6656 GCA_022508785.1 Oscillospiraceae bacterium | reverse complement strand
CCTCTTTTCACTCCTATCGTTTCAAGCTATTATTCGGGAATGGAAGTGGTAATAAACCTTGCCCGTGAGCAAATAAACGGTACAATTGACGACATTAAAAATGCTTATAAATCTTATTACACGGGAAAGCTGATAAAATACAGTGAAAACACAAACGAAAACGGATTCCTCTCTGCTTCTGCATTTGCAGGACGGGACGATATGGAAATAAGCGTATTCGGAAACAGTGACAGAATAATGCTGGTATCCCGATTTGATAACCTCGGCAAAGGCGCTTCGGGTGCGGCAATTCAAAATATGAACATTGTCCTCGGACTTGATGAAACCACAGGACTTAATATAGGAGAATAAACAATATGGCATTTAAAATAATTGAAGGCGGAATTTGCGCCGCAAAGGGATTTAAAGCAAGCGGCACCTATTGCGGAATAAAAAAGCCATCCGTTGATAATTACAATCCCAACATAAAGCATAAAAATGATATATGCCTATATGTCAGTGATGTGGAGTGCAACGCGGCGGCGGTATATACTCAAAACAAGGTAAAGGGCGCGCCGATAATTGTAACAAAGGCGAATTTGGAAAAAAGCGGCAACAAAGCTATTGCGGTTATTGCAAATTCCAAAAATGCCAACACCTGCAACGCTGACGGAGTTGAAAAGGCAAACAGAATGTGCGAGCTTGTGGCAAAGGAACTCGGCGTTCCGCAGGAACAGGTTATTGTGGCTTCAACGGGCGTTATCGGTCAAATTCTTCCCATTGAGCCTATTGAAAAAGCCGTACCTGTTTTAGCAAGTGGGCTTTGCTATAATAAAAATCTTGAAGCCGCAACGGCGATTATGACCACGGATACAGTAAAGAAGGAATATGCGGTAGAGTTTGAAATCAACGGCATTTTGTGCAGAATAGGCGGTATGGCAAAGGGCTCGGGAATGATTCACCCCAATATGGCAACAACGCTCAATTTCATAACAACCGACTGTGCCGTGAGCGGCGAGCTTTTGCAAAAGGCGCTCAGCGAAATTGTAAAGGTAACGTATAACTGCCTTTCAATTGACGGTGACACCTCAACAAACGATATGGTATGCCTTATGGCAAACGGGCTTGCGTTCAATGAGGAAATTACCGCCTGCGGTGAAGAGTTCGAAATATTTAAATCAGCGCTTTATGAGGTTATGGCAAACCTTACCCGAATGCTTGCAAAAGACGGAGAGGGCGCAACCAAGCTTCTTGAATGCCAAACCCGCGGCGCTAAAGATAAAGACACTGCAATTACAGTTGCGAAGAGCATAATATGTTCGTCTCTTTTCAAGGCGGCAATGTTTGGAGAGGACGCTAACTGGGGGCGCGTTCTTTGTGCAATCGGTTATGCAGATGCAGATTTTGACATTAACAAGGTTGACGTTGATTTAAAGAGTGAAAAAGGCACGGTTTCCGTGTGCAGAAACGGCACGGGAATAGACTTTAGCGAGACACAGGCGAGCATGGTTCTTTCTTCCGATGAAATTCAAATACTCGTTAACTTAAATGACGGTGAAGAAAAAGCAACTGCTTGGGGTTGCGATTTAACGTACGATTATGTTAAAATAAACGGCGATTACCGTACCTGATAAAATGGGGGCAAAAATTATGGAGAATTTTTCAAATGCAGAGCGTGCCGAGGTCTTAACTCAAGCCCTTCCCTACATTAAACGCTATGTCGGAAAAGTCGTAGTGATTAAATACGGCGGCAACGCCATGATAAACGAAAGCCTTAAAAAGCAGGTTATGGAGGACATTGTTCTTTTATGGCTTATCGGCGTTAAAGTCGTTCTTGTTCACGGCGGCGGCCCCGAAATAAACGACCTTATGAACAAGCTGGGCAAAAAAGCAGAGTTTGTTGACGGCTTGCGTGTTACTGATAAGGAAACCGTTGATATCGTTGAAATGGTACTTGCAGGAAAGGTAAATAAATCCCTTGTAAATCTTCTTCAAGTGCAGGGCGGCAATGTAATGGGCGTTTCCGGTGTTGACGGAAGACTTATTGAGGCGAAGTTCAAGAACGATAAATTAGGCTATGTGGGAGAAATAACGAAGGTTAACATTGAACCTATTGAGGGTATACTCGAATACGGTTATATTCCCGTAATCTCAACAATAGGCTGTGATAAAAAGGGAAATAAATATAACATTAACGGGGACACTGCCGCGGCCTTCATAGCAGGCGCATTAAAAGCGGAAAGACTTATTATGATGACTGATATTGCAGGCGTGTTAATGGATAAAGACGACCCCTCAACGCTTATTTCTGAGCTTACGGTAACTCAGGCGCAAAAGCTTAAAGAAGACGGCGTTATTGCAGGGGGAATGATTCCTAAGGTGGACTGCTGTGTTGAGGCTATAAAAATGGGCGTTGAAAATGTAACGATAATGGACGGCAGAATACCCCATTCAATTCTTATGGAGCTTCTTACTGCCGAGGGCGCAGGCACAATGGTAACGGGAGATAAATAATGAGCTTACAAAGTACGGATAAAAAATATATTGCTAATACATACAACCGCTTTCCCGTAAGCATAGTCAGCGGAAAGGGTTCTGTGGTAAAGGACGAAAACGGAAAAGAATATATAGATTTAGGGTCCGGCATAGGTGTTACATCTTTCGGCATTGCAGACGAGGTTTGGCAAAACGCAATAACGGAACAGATTTCAAAGGTTCAGCATATGTCAAATCTTTATTACACCGAGCCGTGCGTTCGTTTAGCGGAAATTCTTTGTAAAAGAAGCGGAATGAAAAAGGTGTTTTTCTCAAATTCCGGCGCAGAGGCTAATGAATGTGCAATAAAAATAGCAAGAAAATATGCAAGCGACAAATACGGCAAAGACCGTTTTACAATTATAACTCTTAATAACAGTTTCCACGGAAGAACCCTCACAACACTATCGGCCACCGGTCAGGAGCATTATCACGAGCTTTTCACGCCTTTAACACCCGGGTTTATCAGTGTAGATGCAGGGGATTTAGATGCGATTAAGGAAATTCATAAAGAAACCCCCGTTGCAGGTGTGCTTATTGAGTGCATTCAGGGTGAGGGCGGCGTTTTGCCCGTGGATTCAGCGTTTATCAAAGATTTGAACGATTGGTGCAACGAAAACGACGTTTTGTTTATGGTTGACGAGGTGCAGACGGGCAACGGCAGAACGGGCGAGCTTTACGCTTATATGAATTACGGTGTGTCGCCCGACGTTGTGTCTACTGCAAAAGGTCTTGCAGGGGGACTGCCTTTGGGAGCGGTGCTCATAGGTGAAAAAGCGCAGAATGTGCTGGGCTTTGGCGACCACGGCTCAACCTTCGGCGGAAATCCCGTTTGCTGTGCTGCGGCAGTCAGCATAATAGAGCGAATTGATTTCGCTCTTCTCTCAGATGTTAAAGAGAAAAGCAAGGCAGTTTTTGAGGCACTTAAGGGTGCCGTAGGCGTTGAAAGTGTTTGCGGGCTGGGGCTTATGATTGGCATTAAAACCGTAAGACCTGCCGCAGATGTCGTAAAAGAGGCTATGGAAAACGGCGTGCTTTGCCTTACCGCTAAGGATAAAGTTCGATTACTGCCTGCTTTGAACATTCCAAAAGAAACGCTTTTAGCGGCAGTTGAAATAATAAAAACTGCGTGCGCAAATATGTAAAGGTGAGAATATGGATTTAAAAGGAAAGCATTTTTTAAAGCTCCTTGATTTTACTCCCGATGAGATAAATTATCTGCTGGATTTGGCGGCAGAGCTTAAAAATAAAAAGAAAAACGGGATTCCCCACAAAATTTGCGAGGGCAAAAATATTGCCCTTATTTTTGAGAAAACAAGCACCCGTACCCGCTGTGCCTTTGAGGTTGCGGCGGCGGATTTAGGTATGCACCCCGTTTATCTCGACCCGCAAGGCTCGCAAATAGGGAAAAAAGAGAGCATTGCGGACACCGCAAGAGTGCTTGGCAGAATGTTTGACGGAATCGAATACCGCGGTTTCGGGCAGGAAATCGTTGAAGAATTGGCAAAATATGCAGGGGTACCCGTTTGGAACGGACTTACCAACGAATTTCACCCTACTCAAATCCTTGCAGATTTTTTAACTATCCGTGAGTATTTCGGTGAGCTTTTCGGCAAAAAGTTAGTATATTTGGGCGATGCCAGATACAATATGGGCAATTCGCTTATGGTAGGGGCGGCAAAAATGGGAATGCATTTCGTCGCCTGTGCACCGAAGAAATATTTCCCCGACGGCGAGCTTGTAGAGATATGTATGAAAATAGCAAGCGAGACGGGAGCGGTTATTGAATTTATTGAAGACCCGTTAAAAGCCACCGAAAACGCGGACGTAATTTACACGGACGTATGGGTTTCAATGGGGGAAGCGGATTCAGTATGGGAAGAACGGATACACGATTTAACCCCCTACAGAGTTACCATGGAACTTATGAACAACGCAGGGGAAAACTGCCGTTTTATGCACTGCCTTCCTGCTTTTCACGACCTTAATACCGCAATAGGAAAGCAGATGCACGAAAAATTCGGTATAACTTGTATGGAAGTTACTGACGAGGTAATTGAAAGTGATCGCTCAATTGTTTTTGACGAAGCAGAAAACCGTATGCACACCATCAAGGCGGTTATGGCGGCAACACTTT
>JAFLUN010000027.1:0-1905 GCA_022508785.1 Oscillospiraceae bacterium | reverse complement strand
GACGAAGCAGAAAACCGTATGCACACCATCAAGGCGGTTATGGCGGCAACACTTTGATTTAGATTTTAGAGATTTGATTATAGATGTTAGATAATCGTAGGGGACGATGCCCACATCGTCCCTTACTGATTAAGGCGGCCCATTTGAGCCGCCTTAAATTTTTACCCTAATTCAGTTTAAAATACTTATTCCCAATGTTAAATACCCTGCAAATGTAACCCAAATAATATACGGTATCTGCAAATACGCCGCCAGCTTGTTGACCTTATTAAACTCTGCAATCATAGCAAGAATTACCGACCACAAAACAAGCAGCCAAACAAAAGCAAATGTGTACGCCCTGAAATTAAAGAAAATTATGCTCCAAAAAAAGTTTAAACATAGGTTAACACCGTATAAAATAAGACCGATTTCGGACTGCCTTGTTTTAAACTTGCGGTGTTCATACACTAACGCACTGCTAAGCCCCATAAGAATATAAAGAATAGTCCAAACAATAGGGAAAAGAATAGCAGGAGGTGAGAGAGGCGGCTTGTTCACCTCTGAAAACAAGTCCATATTTCCCCGCGTGAGCAACGCTGAAAATCCCCCGACTGCCAGAGCTATTAAAACCGAAATAATATAAACCTTATATTTCTTCCACATTTTCTCCACCTCAAAACAAGTATATGCATTTCAATACCTTTTATTACTATTCTTGAATTTCATATAAATTAGTGTATAATTAGATTAGAATTTTACTTTAAGGAGATACATATGAAAACAGTTTACAGAAATTTTATACTGCTTGACGGAACGGAAAATATGACACCCGTTAAAAATAAGGTTTTAGTTGTAGATGATGATAAAATTGAGGCGGTTGCAGACCGATTTGACATTGATGAAAATACAAGAATTATCGACTTAGGCGGAAGATATTTGATGCCCGGTCTTATTAACCTTCACGTTCATCTTCCCGCAGGCGGCAAACCGTCGGCTACAAGCGGCAATACCAAAGCACTGGTAAAGCTTGTAACATCAAGCGCAGTCACAAGAAAAATCGGCGTTGAAATGTGCAAAAGCTATGCAATGCAAGAGCTTTTGTCGGGTGTAACTACAGTCAGAACCGTCGGCGGCGTTGCAGATTTTGACACAAGACTTCGTGATATGATAAATTCAGGTAAAACCGACGGTCCGAGAATCCTTGCATCAAACAATGCCATAGGGCCGAAAGACGGTCATATGGTAGGCTCCGTTGCCGTTGAGGCAAATACTGAGGAAGAGTGCAGGGCAGAGGTTCAAAAATTAGCCGAGCAAAAGGTAGACTTAATTAAGATTATGATAACGGGCGGCGTGCTTGACGCCACCGAAATGGGCGAACCGGGCGTTCTTAAAATGATGCCTGAGCTGGTACGCGCTTGCTGTGACGAAGCCCATAAATTAGGCTTTAAGGTTGCGGCTCATGTTGAAAGTGCAGAGGGTATTCGTGTTGCCGCAAAAAACGGCGTTGACACAGTGGAACACGGCGCGCCGATGGATGAAAAAACTGTTGAGAATATGAAAGCGCACGGCGCCGCTTACATTTGCACGGTTTCGCCGGCTCTGCCCATTGCAAAATTCAGCCGTGACGTTACCGGAGTTTCCGAAATGGTGCAGTACAATTCAAACGTTGTGTTAGAGGGGATAATCGAGGGCACAAAGAATGCCATTGAAAACGGTATCCCCGTGGGGCTGGGTACTGATACAGGTTGCCCCTTTGTAACCCATTACAATATGTGGCGTGAGCTTGTCTATTTCCAGAAATATGTTGGCGTAAGCCCCGAATTTGCCCTTTATACCGCAACTCTCGGCAATGCAAAAATTGCAGGCGTGGAAAATATTACGGGCAGTATTGAGGCTGGTAAATCGGCGGATATTCTTGTAACC
>JAFLUN010000026.1:13704-23643 GCA_022508785.1 Oscillospiraceae bacterium | reverse complement strand
CTATTACCCGTGACAGACTTGAGGCTGTTCGTGAATCAGATGCAATTCTTCGTGAGGAGTTTGCAAATGCAGGATTCCAAGGCAAAGTTTGGCAGTATTTCACGGTTGTTCCCGATTTTAAATCCACAGGCGTTAAAGACGGCAAAAGACTTTGGGATTGGCCCGTTATTCTTCGTGCAGTCAACACGGTTGATGCAATGAGCGCAACCGTTGAGGAAATCCCCTATGATATTCTCTTTAAAATCCGTGACAGAATCTTAAACGAAGTTGCAGGCGTAAACCGTGTACTTTATGACATCTCACCAAAACCCATTGCAACGATTGAATGGGAATAAAATAGCAACAGGTGATTTATAAGTAATCAGATTTATTCGGCGGCAGGTAGAATCCTTGCCGCCGTTTTTACACTGTAGCATTTTTTACGAGCATGCCCTGATTGATTGAAAAAATATATAATTTGTGTTAAAATTATATTAACATATTTAGATTTGGCAGAGGGTTATATGGGTAAGGATTTATTTGATATGACATTAGAAGAATTGTGGGAGCTGTTCCCTATAATTCTCACCGAGCATAAAGAAATATGGAATAGTTGGTACGCTGACGAGAATAAAAGACTGTTATGCGTTTTGCCAATGGCTAATATAAGAATCAGCCATATAGGTAGTACGGCGATTGACGGTATATGGGCAAAGCCGATTATTGATATCCTTGTGGAACTGCCAATATCATTGTCTATGGAAAATGTCAAAGAAATTCTTATTCAAAACGGCTACATATGTATGTCGGAACAACCTAATAGAAAATCGTTTAACCGAGGATACACAAGCGAAGGTTTTGCAGAAAAGGTATTTCATCTTCATTTGAGATATTGGGGAGATAATGATGAACTCTATTTCCGTGACTATTTGAACGATAATCCTTTATTGGCAAAGCAATATGAGGAATTGAAACTATCACTCCGGAAAAAGTTCGAACATAACAGAGACGGATATACATTCGCCAAAACAAGTTTTATTGTAGAACAAACCGACAAGGCAAAAAAGTATTACGGGAATAAATATCAGCAACAATAAGTTGATATTCATCGGGGATTAACTATGGATATAGTAATAAAACGAATGGAGACCGACTCTGAAATCAGGGGAAAAGCCTACGTTCATTGGAAAGCATGGCAAGAAACTTATACAGGGTTGATTGGTCAGGATTATCTTGACAACCACTCTCTTGAAAAACGTACAGAAAAAGCATTTCAATGGTTAGACAATATTTTTGTCGCCAAAGAAAACGATACGGTTATCGGATTTGTTGGTTATGGCGGATGTGAGGAACTACCGGAAATGGGAGAAATATACGCCATATACATTTTGAAAGAGTATTATGACCAAAAGATTGGTTATGCTCTTATGTCCGCTGCCCTTGAGGAATTGTCTGAATACAGGAGAATTGCCGTTTGGGTTCTTGAAGGCAATCACCGGGCTATAAAGTTCTATGAGAAATGCGGATTTAAATTTGACGGAACAAAAAAGCAAATTATGCTTGGAACGATAAATACAGAAATACGTATGGTCTTAGTAAAATAACAAATATCATTCTGTTAAATTTGTTTTTGGCTGTAATGATAACAAGATACTCAAATAATCAAATCATGCACAATTTATCGGAGGAAAAATGATTATTTTAATTACAGGTGCATCACACACGGGCAAGACTGCCCTTGCTCAAAAACTCCTTGAAAAATATAAATATCCGTATCTCTCCATAGACCACTTAAAAATGGGACTTATCCGCAGCGGCAATACAACGCTTACCCCTACGAGTAATGACGAATTATTGACGTCATATTTATGGCCGATTGTACGGGAAATGATTAAAACAGCCATTGAAAACGGTCAAAATCTTATTGTTGAAGGATGCTATATTCCTTTTGAATGGGCAAAGGATTTTGGCAAGGAATATTTGGATAAAATCAAATTCTATTGTTTGGTTATGAGTGAAAAGTATATCGAAAATCATTTCGAAAACATCAAAAAATTTGCAAGTGTAATTGAAGACCGCGGAGATGATGAGGATTGCACCTTAGAGACCGTTATGCGTGATAACGCACAAATGCTAAAGCAATGTGTCCGCCACGGAACGGATTACATTTTTATTGATGAAGATTATCAGATTGATATTAAAATATAGAACAAATTTAATAGTAAAGAGATACCTATAAAAGCGTACTGTTTTTTACAAAGAAAATAAATAAAAATCCGATGAACTGAAGCAAATTCGTGTTCATCGGATTTTTTTGTTATTTTAATTTAAACTTTCGGTTTACTGAAGAAGAGTTGCCGTTACGGATTGAAATCGGTTATCCTTATAATTCTCACCGCCAAGCCAAGTCTTGCCTTTGGATGAATGCTCGTAAATAACCGTTTTGTGCTCCTCAATCGGATTATCGTTTATAAACTTAAGTGTTGTCGATGCTTTTTTCAAATCACTCGGATAAAGCGTCCACTCTTCACTGCCTTTACCTTTGGTCGATTTGTTGTCGTATCTCCATGACCAATCGGAAATCTCAGTGACCGTATAATCTCCCGGGAAAATCTCGATTGTCGTAGAGCCTTCGCCTTGTACCGATACAACCAAATCCTTCACTTCCTTATAGCCCAAAGTCATTCCGGTGATTCGGTAAAGGAAGCTCTCATTCGTATTGGCGCCCTTTTCCTTGATTGTCAGCTGTGCCATACCGGTGGACAGAGCAAGAATGCTCAGACGGTAATCGGTGTACGGCTTTTCGGAGGATGATGTGCCGATATAGAAGGACACGGTCTTCTTGTCTGCGCTCATACCTGCTCCGGCTACGAAATCCGTGATGTTGTCGTTGTTGATTTCCGGTCCTTCGTAAATTATATTACCGTTTTCATCTCTCATAGGTTTGCCGTCAGCACCAAGTTTTTCACGCCATTTTTGCCCGCCCTCTGCTTCTTCATTTGTTGTGTTGAGACCGTTCAGAACCCTGTCATCAAAATATTCTTCAGACAAATTCTCTGAGTCATATCCCAACTTCGCAAAATAAAGTTTGTCACCAAGAACAGTTTGCAACTGATTATTTATCTCACTTAATGAAAAATCATAAGTGCCTATCGGAAGCTCTGTGAGGTTATCTGCATCAAAATCCTTGAAATTAGCCTCGTTGGCTTTGATATTTGTCGTCACGGCGAAGATGCTTACATAGCCGTCGGGATATTTATCGGGGTTGGCTAATACATCAGCTTTCAAGGCTGCAATCTTGTCTGCATCATAATCAAGCTTGAAGGTGATAGTAAAGTCGCTGCCGAAGTCCTCCCGCCCGGAGTTATTTGCTTTTAGTTTTTCAACACTTTCGATGCCTGTGAAGCTGCGTGTGGAATTCAATGTAAACTCTTTTACGAAATCGCCGCCATACGCCTTTGCCGCTTCTTCAAGCTCGCCTATCAGCACCTTAAGCTCAAGTGCAATACCGCCGCTGACTACGTCAAACATATGTGCCACGGATGCCGTGAGCGTTCTGTCGTTGTTAATGAGGACAGCATCTCCGTATAGGTCTTTATGATCCTTATCAGAATCGGTATGATCAAAATATGCTGCGGGCTTGTATTTCTTATCCCACTGATAAACATACTGACCGTCTTTGTCCTTTTCGTTAATCAGCCTTTCATTCACATACTTTTCTCTGTCAAACAGGAAAGTGTCATCAAACGCCGTTCTTTCGCCGGCGGTAGGGATGTAGTCGGCAAAGAATCCGTTTAACGTGTCGAAATTATCTCCGACTTGCAACGGAGTAAACTCTACCGTGAGCAAATATCGGACACGTTCGGTATTGTTTTTTACAAAATCCTTAATAGGCTCGTCAGCGGTTATCGGGTCAGGGTCAATCTGCTCCCATCGGTATGTCAGAATGCCTACAACGTCCTGTTCATGCAGTGTACCGCCTGTATTGTTCTTTGGAGCGCTGTTTGGCACAATTTTGCCCGCCGTGTCATACTGAACGCTGGGCAGATACATATACGGAACGGAGAACTCCTTTTGCGGCACGTTATCATTACCGCCGTCAAGCCACTGGCTAAACAGCTCCTGCAGCGGCATATCCACGCTTGTGCCGGCACACCGCTGATATGCATACCTCTTTAAGTAATCAAGATAATATGAATCGGTGAGATATTCATCATTGACCCCAGTCAAAAGCTGCCGCGGTGAGATCGTTTCACCCATATATATTATGTTGTCAATATCTTTTGTATTGATCTGCATAGGTTTCACGTTCGCCGTCGTGCGCGGGAATCCTTTGGACGGATATTCGTCTATGGGGTCATCATAATCGTTGACCTCCTTACCGTCTACCGTCATCTTATTGTATTCCTTTTTCATATCGCCCGTGCCGGAGGATGCGTCACATGCAGATTTCTTAAGGTTTTTCTCTATATAATTCTCTATTTCCTCAGGCGTAGGATTCTTATGGATTTCCCGGTATTCTTTTTCCAACTGCTCTCTCAGCTTCTCGATAGCCTGTGTTCTTTCTGCTTTATCCGGACTGTCAATCGGGTGGTATATCCAGTTCATCTTTTCTTCGTTGCCGTTGGTGAGAACGGTGTTGCCGCCTATGAAATCATCCTTTGCCTTCAGCATTACTTCTGCATTCCATACGGGCAAAAGGTCCTTTGCGCCGACAGCGCTGGATGGAATAGTCTGATCAACCCACTTCATATAGTACATATCTTTAGCTCCGTCATAGAGCAAATACGGGTCACGGGCACTCGGTGTGGAAGAACCCGCAAGGTGGAAGGTGTAGTAGTCATCCGTCTTGCTGTTCTTTTTGGTTACGTCGATTGTTTCGACTGTGCCGTCCGTCTTGACTTTATCCACCTTGCCGCCCGCCTTCAGCTTCCAAAGGGTGCCGTCTGCATTCTGCAGGTCAAAGCGAGGGTCTATGTAGTCTTGAACGGTGTAGCCTTCCATTTTATCAGTAAGCTGGGACATGAGCTGCTCTTCGAAGATTCTCGAAAGCTCGTTCAAATCGGTTGATTCAAAGAAGTATTCCTCGCCGTCGTTTTCGTCCTTTGTACCGGCGATTGCGGTCAGGAATGCCTTTGCCTTCTTATATTCTTCGTCATCCGCAGTAAGGCCTGCCTCCGGCGTGTAAACGGTTATGATAGTGTAACCTTTATCTTTTACAGCTTTTACAGCATTTTTTGTTTTTGTACCTATTGTTACCTGATTGGTTGTGCTGTTATAGTCTGTGATATCCTGATCTGCACCGTCAGTAAATATGACGATAAATTTGGGGGCGTTCTCATCATCACGTCGAGAAGTTTTGTCTTCATTCATGATGAGTTTGTTGTAAAATGTCTGTAATCCCGTATAAACATAAGTACCGCCGGTGAGCGAATAGTTATACTGTTTTATACCCGCCGCACTCGTATCATAACCTGTCTCAAGATTCGAAGTACCATCGCCTCGCACCTGGGACATCATCTTTGAAACCTCAAGGGGGTCATCTGTCCAGTCCAAAAGAACAAGGCTGTCAAGACCGCCATCTATATTTGCGTACTGGTCTGTGCTGAAGCGCACGGCGGAAATCTGACTGGAAGAAGAATCCTCCGCAAGCTTTGTGGTGAAGTTTGCCAAAACACGCTGAAGTGCTTCCGTCTTTACGTATTGGCTATCCTCCAACCGATAGACATAGGAACAAATATTAGGAACGTTAGTACCTCTGTTGGTCGAGTGGAAACAGCGCAGATTGCCCTCCGAGTCAAGATAGAAACGAACCGGCCCTTCGTTAGGAACCGAATATTCCGCATCGGTATTAGCATTTGAACCGGCGATGTTGTCCTTAACAGCTAAACCTTTTGAGAGACCAATAAACCATTTAGCAGACCCGACATCACCCAAAAGGTCTGTTACAGTATTGATATTGCCGCCGTGGGAGATAAAATACCAGCCTCGACCGTCGGATTTGTACGCAGCGCCAAGAGTTACGTCTTTCTCCGTTTTAATAACGATTGAGGTACTCTCAGCTGACTCATTGCTGCTGTTTTTCCCGTCCCAGTAACCGAGCGGTGCGCTGCCGCCGTTTATGTAATAGTTGTAAGCCGCAACACCGAGTGGCGTGTGAACAGTGTTGTGAGGGTTGAGAAGCAGCATGAGGGCATCTTCGTCAATGAAAATGTCGTTCCAGTTGATTGCAGCTGTGCTGTAATCGTTAATGCCTTTTCCGTTACCGTAAGCGGTGACCAATTGTGTAACTTCGTTTCCCTTTAGTGCGGTATTATAGAGAAAAACGTCGTCAATATAGAGATTAGAAGTGTAGTCGTCACTGAAAGGAGCAAATACGATGTTAGAATCGGAAAACGACAGGTTCACCGTTTGACTAAGCGTACTACCCAAATAAATCGCTAAGCTGCTGCCGTTATATACGAGGGTGAATCTCGTATTGCCGGAGGCTTTCGCGGTCCAAACATTGTTCCCGCCGGAATAGATATTGAACGAGCCATTCTCGCTGGTCATTCTAAACTCCGCTCTGCTTTTCTCTCCCGTCGAAGGGCCGATATACAGAATCTCCGCAGTATTGGAAGTTGTGTTTACGTCCGAAGAAAAAGAGATGGTAAATCTGTCTGTCGGTGTTTTGTTTAGTAAAACTCCAGCAACCGTAACGCCCCCTATGTTAAATCCGGAGACATTAGAAAAATTGAGTGGACGGTTGGGGAAACCATTATACATAGTGTTCCATTTTGAAAAATCAAATCCATCTGCCTCGGTACCCTGCGTGACCTCCTTTGTGAAATATGACTCGTCTAAATTCTCGTATCGAAACTCCGATGATTTTGCGACATTGGCATCTACGTTATTTAAGCCCCAAGTTCTGTAGCCTGCATATTCACCTGTTCCATTATTGCCAACAAACTCATAATATCCAATCATCTTATTACGCTGTGGATATTCGTAGATGGTATAGATGGTGTCGTCGTTATTCTGCCTCTCTAACTCGCCGATTTTGTCGAGAAGACCGTGCACTTCGGTATCCGTAACATCGCGGACAACTACGGCGCTGAGTGCCTTGACAATTTCCTTGTGACCGACGCCCTCCAAATCTTCAAGATATTTAAAGAGCGTTTTCGGATCGTCATATTCTTTACCGTTATAAACGTACTTACCGTCACTGTTTTTAGAGACACCTAACGTCTTTAATTGGTCAAGCAAAGCGGAGTAAACGTTGATTATCTCGGGAGCATCGGAAGGAGCCGCCATACCGCCCGAGGCATCGAGAATAAAGCCCAACTGCGGCGCGTAACCCTCTACATACCACGCCTCAAGATCGAATAAGAAAAGTCTGCCGTCGCCTAACTGTGTAAGGGTTTTGTTGGTGTGCAGACCCTCGTTGGTGCTGTAGAACTTGGTAAGCGTGACAGCAGCTTTCAGCTCCTCAGGATCCAATCCTTCCAGCTCTGCTTTCTTTGCAAGATCATCTTCGGTTTTGCAGGCAACTTCTTTATCATTTTCCGTGTCTTCGTACTTAACGATTTCGCCTGCCATATGCCCATCTCCGGATTCATTCCATGCATATACCTCGGCAGTATCTATCTCCCCGTTGGAAGCATCAAAAACAGCCGGGTCATTTGTACCGGGCACGGTCTTATTCCAGCTGGAATAGAAGAAGTGACCTTTTACCAAATGGGTGTATTCGCTATACGTAATTCTAATGCCTTTTTCTGTACCTTTAACACCGGTTTGTGTGTCGCCCTCACCTTCGTACTTGTCGTAAATGTACGAAACTGCGCCACGACCTGCAGACATTGAGAAACCTGAGAAATTTTCCAAATTATCGTACCCGGAATCAGAACTCTTATTTTCATCTCTGAGCGGCTTTATCATAATTTCGATAACACCGTTTTTCTTATCCAACTGACCTAAATACGGAGTTGTCGGGTTACCGTTCTCATCATAAAGGGTACTTGCTTTTACTAAATCGCCCGTACCTTGATTAATCAAGACGATGGTAAAATTATCATCCTCATTTTCTTTTTCATCCTCTGCTTTGGGTATAATATAACCCTCCAGAAGGACAAAGTGGTTATTGTCATCGCCTTCCTCCTGCTGACTGCCCTGATGGTTAGCCTCTTCATCATACTCAGTGTGCCAGTGGCGGATAATAAAATGAAGAGCATCGTCACGAATAATTACATTATCGCTGGCTGCCGCTACTATAGGTATTAAAGAACTTGCAATGCTTATGGAAGTAACAAACATCACCACTGCCATAAATATTGCAATTATACGGTGATTTATACGATGACCTTTTCTCATAGTTATCTATTTCCTCCTGTACTTACGCTTATGCCAAAACTGCGAACCCATATACACAAAACAAAAATGGGAACGCCCTGATTTTTATTACACAAACATGAAAGACGGCAGGCAACAGATTTTTAATCCCGTCCTGCGTTTTCCATAGATAAATCGTGTATTATTCATATACTTAGGTCTGCAGTATAATCTGCATTATGATACATACGCATACAACATACCCAATTATACTTATACCTAAATATCATATCACTAAAAATCAGATTTTTCAATTGTTTCAGCAAGAAAAGTATGGAATAAAAATAGTTTTTTCCGGAAATACACAAATTTTTCAGAAAAAACAACCTTCACTGATTGTCAACCACCGTATTTTTAAGATACGCAGGTAAAGAAATTCTTTGTTTTATTGCGGTTCTGCATTTGTAGGTAAACATTTTCTAAGCTTAA
Organism: Oscillospiraceae bacterium; assembly: GCA_022508785.1. Taxonomy (GTDB): domain Bacteria; phylum Bacillota; class Clostridia; order Oscillospirales; family Acutalibacteraceae; genus Fimenecus. The sequence goes on along the minus strand of JAFLUN010000026.1, from coordinate 14,868 downwards.
ACAGCGCTATCATCAAACAGATACCTACGATTAAATGAACAATCATCATAACAATTGAAACAACGGACCATATTTCCAACAGCCAAGAATGGAAATTCGTAATTACCAATATCGCTGTCAGAATTACGGTTTGTATTGTCCTGTACCGTAAAAGCTTTGAATCAAACGTGTATCCTTCGGGCTGATATTTTGCCGCGACAGAAGCAAGGTTTGTGAGAAGCTGAAAATAGAAATAGAGATTTACTATGCTTATTATAATATCTGCAAACTGCCATACGCCGTCAAGGCTGGAAGAAGCCCAGCTTGCTATCCACTGAGCTCCGTGCCATAAAGCGAGTATAACGCCCAAAGTACGAAGCAAAGACAACTCCCGTTCTTCGTCTTTCAGATAGCTTATTGCTGACAAAAAGAGTATATACCCTACAAATGACGGCAAAATGCTGACAGTTCCGAAGTTTATATCAATACAGGTAAAGAAATAACCCCATGCTACCCTTGAAAGTCCGTTATACAGTTTATTATAATCTGTCATTCTGCCACCTCTTCCTGCAAATGTAAATCCATTTGAGCCGAAAGTTCACCGTTTATATATAAATCGGCTGCAAAGTATTCGGGAAGCTCATTTTCACGCACCGGGTCAATACTGCTGCCGCCGCCGTCAACCCTGATTGTCGGCTCCCAGCCGAGTTCTAATGATTTACTGAACCAGCTTTCTATTGAGTTGACACTGCCGGATGAATTATTGCCGGTTGGTTCATGCAATTTTTCAGGGCGTTCTTCGCCGGAAAAAATCGGAGCTATGGACAGACCGATTTTCCATATATTATTTCTTTCCGTTTCAGTTCCAAGGTGAGTTACTTGGCTGGTATGTGTTCTGCGAGCCGTTGTAAATCCAGAATTGGGCTTAGGCGTTGTGTCAAAATACGTGCTGCTACCAAACACAAAAGGAAATTCATTATTCTCTTCTACACGGCTGTCAATATAATGCACCGTCTGCACACTGACATCAACCTTAACGTCTGATACTGTTCCGGAATATATTACTCCGGGAATTTCCGAACAATACCACTCAAAATTATATTTTTCAGTAGTAACCTTACGGAAATTCTCTAAAGGAATTACAACCCATCTGCCGTTTTCTTTCTCAACTCGTAAGCGTTGGAT
>JAFLUN010000026.1:12493-13604 GCA_022508785.1 Oscillospiraceae bacterium | reverse complement strand
ACATACTGGTCACAGCGAGATTCCATATCGTTTATTGCACGGTTTGCGCAGTAAACGAGCAACGGATTGCACCAGTGAATACAACGAAGCAAGCAAATCACAACGCTCCAAAATGTGTCCTTATGCTTCAGGTGGAAAAGCTCGTGCAATATAATCTTGCCGTCGAGTTCCTCTTCCGCCGGAACCGCTAAAATCGGTCTTATTATTCCGCATACAAATGCGCCGTGAAGCCCCTGCACCTCAACTGCTTTGCAAAGCTTTATTCCATTTTCAGCGGCTATTTGCTGAATACTGTTCAGTGCTTCACCTTGCAGTACCGTTCCCTTACTCAGTACAAGACGCAATCTGATATATGAAATAATATACTTTATTACAAAAGCAATAACGCCAAGGGCGTACACCGCAAATATCCACTCCAAAGCTGTTTTAGGAACGGATTTTATAATCGGAATCGGAAATAAAATTTGGGTAAAGCTGTAATCTCCGACCCAACCTTTGATTACCTCAACTACAAACTGCCAATGAAACAGCGTGTACCGTCCGTTTAAGCCTGCAGGCAGTAAAATTATAAGACCGAGAGCGCTCCACACAAGGAAATGCCATTTGGGCGGCAGTTTATCCTTAAACAATCTTTTGATAATTAAAAGCAATACGGCAACGCCGGAAGCGGTGAGTGTTTGAAGCAGAAATCCCCATATATCAAACATATTTACACCTCCATTTCGTCAAGGATTTTACGCAGTCTGTCCCTTTCCTCCTGAGAGATAGGCTCTTCCTTCAAAAAAGCTGCGATTAAATCCCCTGTTGAACCGCTGTAAACTCTGTCAAGAAAGCTTTGGCGCTCTTTTTGCTGACAGCTGGCTCGGTCAAGTGTTGCGCGGTAAATATGCGGAGACGTTTCTTTGTCAATCCGCACTAAGCCCTTTGCTTCCATTCGAGTTAAATAAGTAAGCACCGTGTTTCTGCTCCAGTCGGTATTGGGGCGAAGAATATTTACTACCGTTCCCAATTCTGCGCCGTCGGTTTCCCAAAGAGCATTTAACACTGTCCATTCCCTTTCAGATAATTTCATTTTACACTCCTCCTACACTTGTAGTACATTTACATACTA
>JAFLUN010000026.1:9271-12393 GCA_022508785.1 Oscillospiraceae bacterium | reverse complement strand
TAGCGACATTCGAAGTCTGCGTATCAGTGATACAATGCACAATATAACACAATATCGTGTTATATGTCAACACAAATTTGTGTTTTAATTAAAATAATTTTAAGGAGTGATATGTATGTATTTTTATCAAAGAATAAGAGATACAAGAGAAGATAACGACTATACACAAAAAGACATAGCTACACTGTTAGATTTACATTTAACACAATACCGCAGATATGAAACCGGCGAAACAGAAATACCGGTGCATATACTTATAAAACTCTCAAAATTATATAAAAAATCAATGGAATACTTAACAGAAATACAAATAAAGATGTGAATAAATAATTGAAAATCATGGTAAATTTGGCTATAATATTCTAAATAAATCTTGAGGAAAGAACGAAATGAGACTGCACCGCAAATCTAAGAAAAGAAATTTCATAACTACATATATTATTGCAGGCGGATTTTTGTCTCTTATCCTTTTGGGCGCTGTGCTTCTTAATTTGCCCGTCGCCTCTGCTAATGGTGTGAGCGTACCCTTTGCAGATTCCTTATTTACCGCAACGACTGCCGTTTGCGTTACGGGTCTTGTAACCGTGCCCACGTTTTCGGCGTGGTCGCTGTTCGGGCAAATCGTTATACTGTTTTTAATTCAGCTGGGCGGTTTAGGCGTTATCAGCTTTACTATTCTCTTTTTGCAGATTTTAGGAAAGAGAATAGGGCTTCACGAAAAACAGCTTATCAGAGACGCTTACAATCTTGATACAAACAAGGGAATGAATATCCTTATAAAAAAGATATTTAAAGGCACATTTTTAATTGAGGCTTTGGGTGCCGTTCTTTACAGCTTTGTTTTTGTTCCCGAATTTGGAATTGCGGGCATTTGGAAAAGCATATTCAACTCCGTTTCCGCCTTTTGCAATGCAGGAATGGATATTTTAGGACCTGACAGTCTTATCCCCTACCGCAGTAATATTGCAGTCAATTTTATTACCATGGCATTGATAATACTGGGCGGTATCGGCTTTCCCATATGGTTTTTAACCGTTGAAAAAGCAAAAGAGTGTATTTGCGAAAAAGTGAATTTCAGAAAAGCGATTAAAGCTTTGCCCATATACGCCAAAACCGTATTTATTGTGACGGCGGTGCTGATTTTCGGCGGTGCAGTTGTTATTTTAATTATGGAATTTACCAATGACAGAACCTTAGGAAATTTACCATTCGGCGAAAAACTGCTTGCCGCTCTGTTTCAGTCCGTTACCACACGAACTGCAGGGTTCTGCACAATTCCCCAAGAGGGGCTCAGGCGGTGTACGGTTATTGTTTGCTGTATTCTTATGTTTATCGGCGGCTCCCCCTCGGGTACGGCAGGCGGCATTAAAACCACAACGGTTACCGTTCTTATTATGTCGCTTATATCGGCGCTGTCCGAAAGAAATAACACGGAAATTTTCAAACGCACGGTCAATGCCGAAACGGTCAGAAAAGCAACGTCTGTTTTCTCCCTCAGCTTTTCGGTTATGGTGCTGGCGCTTACAGCCTTTTGCGCCGTTCAACCCGGCGCTTTTGAAAACTGTCTTTACGAGGTAGTTTCCGCAATAGGCACGGTAGGGCTTACAAGAAATTTAACATCAAGTCTTACACTTTCTGCAAAGATGATAATAATTATTACAATGTACCTTGGCAGAATAGGGCCTATTTCACTCGCATTGTTCTTTAACACTAAAAAGAATACAAATCTTATAAAATACCCGGAAGGAAAAATGCCCGTAGGTTAAGAGGAGAAAATCATGAAAAGAAAACAGTTTATGATAATAGGATTAGGTCAGTTCGGCAAAAGTCTTGTGTCTACCCTTCACAATTCAAACGTTGACCTTCTTGTAATTGACAGGGATATTACAAAGCTTGAGGAAATCGGAGACAAAGCGTCACAGGCAGTTTGCGGAGACGCCTCAAAGCAAGAGGTGCTTGAGCAATTTGACATTGATTCCTTTGACGGCGCTATTGTTACAATAGGTCACGATACGGAATTTTCGGTAAAGACGGTTATGCACCTTAAGGAAATGGGTATGCCTTTTATAATGGCAAAGGCTGACACTGACTTTGAGGGCAGAATCCTTACAAAGGTGGGCGCCGATAAAATCATTTTCCCCGACCGAGAGGTTGGGTACAGACTTGGAAAAGAGATTGTTTCGGGGAATTATTACGACGCTCTCGATATTTCCGACACGCACAGTATTACCGACATTGTTCTGCCGAAAAAATGGACAGGCAAATCTATTATTGAGTTAAATCTACGAAAAACTTACGGAATAAACATTGTGGGCGTTCGCAGGCAGGATGACGTTATTGTAAATCCCACGCCCAATTTCGTATTTAAAGACGAAGACGTGCTCATAGCATTAGGCTCAAATAAAGATATAGAAAACGTGCGGAAAATCGGTGATTAAACTGTCGACAAGTATTGACAGAATCCTACCCTTGTATTAAAATATTATTGCAAATTTATTTAAAAGCGAGGATGAAAAATATGTTTTGTAAACAATGCGGTGCTCCCATTGAGGACGGAAGCAAAAACTGTGCTAATTGCGGCGCACCTGTAAACGATTTAGGTCAGCAGGTTAAGGATGCTGCCACAGGCGCTTTCCAAAAGGCTGAGGACGAGGTTAAGTCTGCATTTGATGAAATCAACCGTTCTGTTCAGGGCCAGCCGGCATACGCTCCCGGGCAGAAGTTGAAGGATGACAGAGGTCTTATTGCTTATATCCTTCTCAACATTATTACCTGCGGAATTTACGGCTATTATTTCCTGTATAAAATGGCCGCCGACGTTAACGTTGCCTGCGAAGGTGACGGAAAAAAGACAGCAGGTCTTGCACAGTTCCTTATTCTCAGCATATTAACTTGCGGTATTTACTCATGGATTTGGTACTATAATCTCGGTAACAGACTTGCAGAAAATGCCCCCCGTTACGGGCTTAGCTTCTCAGAAAACGGAACGACTGTTCTTCTGTGGGCAGTATTAGGTGCTTTCCTTTTCGGCGTTGGACCTTTCGTTGCAATGTATTTCCTTATCAAAAATACAAACGCAATCTGCAGAGCATACAACCAGTATAACGGTCTTAGCTAATTAA
>JAFLUN010000026.1:4764-9171 GCA_022508785.1 Oscillospiraceae bacterium | reverse complement strand
GGCTGCGGTATGTCACGTGCATATTTTTGCCTGCTTCATCTAAACTTTAAGGGAGCTTTTCATTACCACCCCCTTTTTATCTGCCCTGTAATTTTTGTTGTAGTTTTTGTCTTAACAAAATTCGGCTTTCCTGCAAAACGGGCAAAAGTAATATACAACATAATGGCGAGCCTTTTTATCGGCGTTTACATTTACAGAATGCTGAATCCTCATGACAATGTTGTTGTTTTTGATCCTCAAAACGGACTGATTTTTAAGGGAATAAAATTTATCATTTCTGTTATAAGCCATTAAAAAAGGTACACTCTAAGGTGTACCTTTAATTTTATTTTATACGGGAAGATTCAACGCATATCCTGCAATAATTCCCACGGCGGCGGACGCCGTTATTATTTTAATCGGATGCACTTTTTTGAGAGCCAAAACCGTCATAACAATACAAACTGCGGCCGAAACGTAAAATTCAACGCTTTTGAATACGGAAACCGATATTCCGTCTTCAAACAATGCGGTAATTGCAAGGGAGAGCGCCGCTGAGGCTATAAGCCCTATTGCGGCAGGGCGAAGACCCGTCATACACCCTGCTACAACCTTGTTTTTCTTAAATTTTTCATAAACGGATGCAACAATTAAAATTACGATAAACGACGGCATTACAACGCCCAGCGTTGAGCAAACAGCGCCGAAGACGCCGCCCGTTTCCGTTCCCACAAAGGTTGCCATATTTATGGCGAAGGGTCCGGGGGTGCTTTCGGAAATTGCGACGAAATTCATAATTTCCGTGTTTGTCATCCACTCGTTTTTAAGCACCTCGGCCTGTATGAGCGGAAGCATTGCATAACCGCCGCCGAAGGTGAATAAACCGATTTTAAAAAATGTAAGGAAAAGCTTAAGATAAATCATTTTTCGCCCTCCTTCCAATTACAATACTTGTAACAAGTCCGAACACCGCACAGCCGATAATAACGAGCAAAACATTGGCATTGAAAAACGCCACAAGCACGAACGCGGCGCCCATAACAACGTATGAAACAAGATTTTTCTGAACCTGTTTATACATTGAAACAAGCCCTTTTATTATCAGCGCCAAAACACCTGCACGGACACCGAAAAAGGCATATTTAACACCTTTATAATCACTGAAATTCCGAAGCAAATATGCAATAACGGTTATGATTACAAACGACGGAAGCACTACGCCGAATGTCGATGCGAATGCGCCGAAAAATCCTGCCGTCTTAAAGCCTACAAAGGTTGCGGTGTTAATAGCAATAGGCCCCGGAGTGCTTTCGGCTATTGCGATAATATCAAGAATATCGTCCTCGGTTATCCATTTTCTTTTATCCGCCACTTCCCTTTGAATGAGCGGTATCATGGCATACCCGCCGCCAAAGGTAAACGCGCCTATTTTAAAAAAGGTTAGAAATAAAAGCCATATTTTATAAAGCTTTCCTTGCTTTTTCATTGGTTTCCTCCACTGTATTGATTATCAGTTATTTTATCATAAACCGAAGCAAATAATCAATAGTTATCGCTCTTGAATAAAAAATGTTTATCTGTTACAATTGAGTTGGTGATTGAGATGATAAAAGCGGTTTTTATTGATATTGACGACACCTTGTTAGATTTTGGCAAGTGTGCGGAATACGCTATGTCCGAAAGCTTTAAGGATTTCGCCCTGCAATTTGAAAAGTTTATGTTCCCCGTGTTTGAGGAAATAAACGCAGGGCTTTGGCACAGGCTCGAAAAAGGCGAAATTACAAAAAGCGACCTTTACGGCAAACGCTGGTTTACCGTTCTCGAAAAATTCGGTATTACTCATATTGACGGCTATGAATTTGAAAAGCATTTTCAAAAGCACATTTCCGAAAGTGCCGAAAAGGTTGACGGTGCAGAGGATTTGCTTACATATTTATCCTCAAAATACAAAATTTATGCCGCCAGCAACGGTCCTCAAGAGCAGCAAATCAAGAGACTGAAAAAGGCAAAGCTTTTAGAGTATTTTACAGACATTTTTACATCGGAGCTTTTGGGAGTGCAAAAACCCGATTTCGCATTTTTTGATGCTTGTTTTGCCAATTTGGATAACATAAAACCCGAGGAAGCAGTGCTTATCGGGGATTCGCTTCACGCTGATATTTCCGGCGGTATTAAATATAATATGAGGACTGTTTGGTTTAACAAAAAAAATAACGGTGCGCCCTCGGACATTCGCCCTGACTTCACCGTTAATTCTCTTAATGATATAAAAAACATTTTATAGCCGAGGGGAACCGAACACCACACGGTTTCTCGCGGCTATACCCCAAAAGTGGTGGTACATTGAATATAATACACTCATTTTTGCAGATTTTCAATTACTTTTTTCGAGTTTTTTCAACTTTGTAAAAAGTAACTGAAATCTGCCTTTTAATATTTACATATATCTACTTAAAAAGACTTATGAATTTCTTGAAATAAGACCCTTTTTCGTTTATAATTATTAAGGTTATTTTAAGAGACGGAAAACACAAATAGGAGAATGAATATGGCAAAACAAGGGTTTGATAATGACAAATATCTTAAAATGCAGTCGGAGCATATTAAAGAGCGAATAAGTCAGTTCGGCGGTAAGCTTTACCTTGAATTCGGCGGTAAAATTTTTGACGATTACCATGCGTCAAGGGTACTTCCCGGATTTCTGCCCGACAGTAAAATGAAAATGCTTCTTCAGCTTAAAGACAGCGCTGAAATGATTATAGCTATCAATGCAAACGACATTGAAAAGAACAAAGTCAGAGGCGACATCGGCATTACTTACGACCTTGACGTTCTTCGCCTTATGGATATTTACCACAGCTTCGGGCTTCGCATTTGCGGAGTTGTGCTTACTCAGTTCGGCTCTCAGCCCTCTGCAATTAAATTTGAGGAAAAGCTTGCAGGATTGGGAATTAAAACTTACAGACATTATACTATTGAAAATTATCCGCAGGATATTCAGTTAATAGTCAGCGACAACGGCTACGGCAAAAACGATTACATAGAAACAACTCAACCCCTCGTTGTTGTTACGGCACCCGGCCCGGGAAGCGGTAAAATGGCAGTTTGCCTTTCTCAGCTTTACCATGAGCAAAAGCGCGGAATTAAAGCAGGCTACGCCAAATTTGAAACGTTCCCCATTTGGAACCTTCCCCTTAAGCACCCTGTTAACCTTGCCTATGAGGCGGCAACAACAGACCTTAAGGATATCAATATGATAGACCCGTTCCACCTTGAAGCATACGGAAAAACAACGGTAAACTACAACCGCGATATTGAGATTTTCCCCGTTCTTAATGAAATTTTTGAAAGAATTTACGGCACCTCGCCCTATAAATCGCCTACCGATATGGGTGTTAATATGGCAGGCAACTGCATTTTTGACGACGATGCGGTTAAAGAGGCTTCAAAGCAAGAGGTTATTCGCAGATATTACAAGGCTCTTGTTAAGAAGAAAAACGGCGAAAACGTTGCAAATGAAATTTACAGTCTTGAGCTTTTAATGAAACAGCTTGAAATTACTCCCGAGTACAGAAAGTGCGTTGAGCCTGCACTTAAAAAGAGTGATGAAACGGGCGCTCCTGCCGCCGCTATTGAGCTTTCTGACGGGACGGTTGTTTTAGGCAAGACCTCTTCACTCTTAGGTGCTTCGTCTGCAGCTCTTCTTAATGCGCTCAAACACATTGCAGGCATCAGCAATGACATTGATTTGGTGTCCCCAATTGTTATTGAGCCAATTCAGGACCTTAAAATAAATCACCTTGGAAACCGCAATCCGAGGCTTCACACAGACGAGGTTTTAATTGCGCTTTCAATTTCAGCCGCAACAAATCCCACTGCCGAAAGAGCAATGCAGGCGCTTCAAAGTCTTCAAGGCTGTGAAATGCACTCAACCGTTATTTTGGCAGACGTTGACATGCACACGCTGGGCAAGTTGGGAATAAACATAACCTGCGAGCCGTCAAGACAGAAAAAGAGTTATTATAACAAATAAAATTATATTATGTAAGTAAAAGTAAAACCGTCGGGAAACCGACGGTTTTATTTTTGGAATGCAAATTATTAAATTTTGCAATTAAATTTCTATACCCACTGTCAAAATCTCAAAGGGAGAGTAGTTAAGCGTTGTAGCCTCGTCTATTACGTCTTCAAGCATATTGAGGATTTTAACCTTGCCTGAAAGTTCGATCTGTCCTCTCTTACCGTTTTGCTCGGAAAGGCGAATAACTATCATCTTGCCGTTTTCGGACATCTTCATTGTCTGCAAGAAAAGCTCGCCAAATGAGTTTTCGCAGGTAAGGTCGGCTTTTACCATTGGAACGTTGTACTCGTACGCTATATTGTTTATTTCCGCTGAAACAAAATCCTTTGGATGCGGATAAATCATAT
>JAFLUN010000026.1:0-4664 GCA_022508785.1 Oscillospiraceae bacterium | reverse complement strand
GCTATATTGTTTATTTCCGCTGAAACAAAATCCTTTGGATGCGGATAAATCATATAGCAAAATTCGTGGTGACCCATATCGCTCTCTATGTCGGGGCGAATCGTTGAGCGCAAAAGGCTGAGCGTTGCTGAATTTTCATAAAAGCCTGCGCCGTATTTTGATTCGTTGATTATTGCAATGCCGCCGTCGGTTTCAGCCATATCAAACCACTTATGGTGGCAAACCTCAAACCGTGCCTGCTGCCAAGACGTGTTACGGTGAGTTTCGCGCTTAATAAAGCCTGCGCCTAAATCGCAAACGGCTTCACGGGTAAGCACGTTACAGTCAAACTGTGCCTTTGCAAGAACGTGCTTTTCGTGCCAGTCAACGACATTTTCAACCTCAATTCCGCGGGATTGACGGAACACCCTTATAATTCTCTTCCAAGTGCTTTTTTCAGTACCGAGTATAACCTCAAACGCCGCACATTCACTGCTCTTTTCGATTGTTTTGAGGGGAGAAATAATTTTATAAGGAACTTCCACGTCCTTGTAATTGGGCAAAATATCCCAAGCATCATAAACTCCGGGGTTGTCTTTATAAAGCTTTAATTTATTAAACTCGCCTTTAGTCCATTCACGCTTGAGCTCTCGGTCAAACAGACTTTCAATACTTCCGTCCTTATTAAATTTAATTTTGTAGAACGGAGTTGTAATGTAATCGGCAATTTCGCACCAATCGCCTGCAAACGTGCGCCACGGAATTACGGCGGAAGAAAGAGCAGGAATATTAGGAATTACCCAATTACCCTTAACACCCAGCCTTTCGCTGTGACCGTCAGCATCTTCAATGAAGGTCAGAGATCTACGCTTAAAGTTAAGAGAGTTAAAATACTTATCCCCTGTGCCGATAACGCTTTCAAGACGGGCGTCTATTTCGTTAAGCTCTTTCATTGTATCCACAAACACAGGGTGAATGTGACTGCCGGGCAAAATATCGTGGAACTGATTTGTAAGCAATATTTTGTAGCAGTCTTTTATTTCTTCATAAGGATAGGTTGCTCCCTTTAAATGATTTAGGGTTGAAATTATCTCTGCCTCACGAAGCTTGTATTCGAGTTTTCGGTTCATTTTCTTGAGATCTGACTTTGTGGTGAACGTTCCTCTGTGCATTTCAAGGTACAGCTCGCCGTCCCACTTCTCGAGATTTTCATTACCGTCAAAGTTTTTATGTAAATATTCACTGCCGCCTAAATGCTCGGTTTTAGGCATAGCGGAGACCTTAGAAAAACGGTGCATAAGCTCAATCATTTCTTCGGTAACACCGCTGCCGCCGTCACCGTAGCCGAACATCTGAAGGGTTTGACCGCCTGTATTTTTATCCTGATAAGCGTCCCAGTTTTCCTGAACACTGCTGGGGGCATTCCAGGTTATGAAATGAGTTGGCGGAACGCAGGCATAAACCTCGCTGCCGTCAATTCCCCGCCAGAGAAAATTGTTATGAGGGAAACGGTTTGTGTCATTCCACGTTGACATTTTGTTGGAAACGAAATATTTTACTCCGCTCTTAAGTAAAATTTGCGGTAAAACCCAGCTATTTCCGAAAACATCGGGAAGCCAAGCGTTGTCAACGGTTTTTCCGAATTTTTCACGGTAGTAAGACTGCCCGTAAAGGCACTGTCTTATAAGGCTTTCCGCCGACGGAATGTTGCAGTCAGGCTCAACATACATAGCCCCTACCGGTTCAAACTGACCGTTTGCGATTTTCTCTTTAAGCTCACTGAACACCTCGGGATAATACTTTTCAAGCATTTCATAGGTCTGCGGCTGAGTGTGGGTGTATTTAAAATCGGGATAACGGTCCATTAAACGAAGCTGAATAAGCACCGTGCGGAGATTTTTCTGCACGGAATGTATTCTTCTCCAATAATATGCCAAATCAAGATGAGAGTGGGCAACTAATGCCACGTCGCCGTTGCCTTTGTAATCGTCATTTGCAAAAATTATGTCGTTAACATATTTTTGTGCGTTTGCAACGTCTTCTGTTCTAACATCGTCAAAGTCGATGAGATTAAGGGCATTGTTAAGCTCACGGTTTATAAATGCGCGGTAATCCTCATTAAAGGAGTCGCTTTTTGCAATATCCAAAAGAAGCTCGATGTCGTAAACCAAATCCAATACGGTATGGTTTATCACGGCAAGGTATGCGCCCTCAAAAATCTGACGGCACCCCCTTACAGACAAGCTTTCGGGGTTGCGTTCGTCGTCAGGCTTTGAGCGGTTATAGCCCTCCATTTCAAAATGAAGCGCCGAATTTCCGTCTAAGTAAGGAGTTAACAAAATTCTTTCTCTGTTCGGGTCAACTCCGCCGACATATTTGCCGTTGCACTTTACTATTATTTCAGCGGCGGTTTTAAGGGAAAACCAAAGCTCTTTGCCCCTCATTCTTTCTGGGATAAAAACGTCTGCCTCAAAAAATGCGGTACCGTCGGGAGTGAAATACATATCGCCCCTTTTGAGTGGCTGCCAGCCCTCGGGGTAAAACTCATACTCATTTTCACCCACCTGCCGTGCATTTCGGACTTTTAAGTTTTCAATTTCAAATTTTTCTTCGTATACATACCTTTTAAGCCAACCGAAGCGAAGGTCGGTCCACTCCTCAGGCCGCATACTTCTGCGAACTACTTTTATATGTGCCATAATTTTCTCCTGTCAGTTATCCCAGAAAAACGGTTTCTTGCGGATAGCTTCAATTTCACAATCAAGCCCTAAATCACGCTTTATTTCCTGCTTTATCCAATCAATACAGCGGTCAAGAATCAAGCATTTTGAACATTCTCCACGAAAAACAACGGTGAGAACGCCAAATTCAAATTTGACAAATTCTATCCAGCCGCCGTCGCCCTGCAATTTCGGCGCTAATATATTTTTTATGTAATTTTCCATAAATCAATCCTCTATTTCGCCCTTTAATACGCTTTGAATTTTTTTGAGCCTGTTTTCTGCCTCGGTTCTGTCCTTACCGCAAACCGAATAATAAACCTTTAACTTAGGCTCCGTTCCCGAAGGTCTTACTGCAGACCAACTGCCGCCTTCAAAGACGTATTTTAAAACGTTTTCTTTCGGTAAATCTGCAACGCCTACTGAATAATCAATAAATTCCTCTACTTTTTCCGTGCCGTCGAAAAGCGATGCGCCCTTTTCACGCAAAGTGTGCGTTATCTTCTTAATTTTCTCTGCGCCGTCCTTGCCTTTTAAGACAAACGTATCGAGTGCGTCGGCATAAAAGCCGTATTTTTCATAAATTTCATTAAGAGCATCAACTAAAGTTTTGCCTTGATTTTTATAGTACGATGCCATCTGACAAATAAGCATTGAAGAAACGACGGCATCTTTATCCCTTGCGTGGGTGCCTACAAGGTATCCGTATGATTCCTCGTAGCCGATAACATAATCTTTTTCGCCCGAATCCTCATATTTATTTATCTTTTCGCCTATGTACTTAAATCCCGTAAGGGTTTCGACAACACAAAGCGAATAATCCTCTGCAATTTTGGCGCCGAGCTCGCCCGTAACAATTGTCTTAACGATTACGGAATTACTTTTAAGCGTATTTTTTTTCTGAAAAAGAACGAAATTTACGAGCAAAGCGCCCATTTGATTGCCCGTAAGGGAAATATATTCGCCCTTATGCAAAACAGCAGTACCTACTCTGTCACAGTCAGGGTCTGTGCCGAGAACTAAGTCGGCGTTTTCTCTCTTTGCTTGCTCTATTCCTATGGATAAAGCATCTTTTTCCTCCGGGTTCGGTGAACGGACTGTACTGAAATTTCCGTCCGGCATTTCCTGCTCCTTTACAACGGAAACATTCATACCCTCAAGAATTTTTCTGACGGGTATGTTGCCCGTGCCGTGAAGCGGAGTGTAGACAATTTTTAACTCTGACGGCTTTTCATATAAAGACTGCTTTCTGACTTCGTTCAAAAAGGCATCTAAAACCTCATCACCGATAATTTCAGTATCGCCGTCTTTAACGCAATCGTCAAACGCTTTTATTTTAACTGATTTGTAATCTGTTATCTTATTGATTTTTTCAGTAACGGCAAGAGCTAAATGGGGAACTAACTGACAGCCTCTGTCGTCATAAATTTTATAGCCGTTATACTCTTTCGGGTTGTGGCTTGCGGTAATTACTATTCCGCCGTTACAGTTCAAATGTCTTACCGTAAAAGATAAAACGGGAGTGGGCATTAAAGTGTTAAACACAAAGGTTTTAATACCGTTTTCTGCCAGCACGCCTGCGGCAGTTTCAGCAAAAAAGCGTGAATTATTGCGTGAATCGTACGCCACTGCAACGGAAATTTCACCGCTGAACACGGAGTTTAAATAGTCTGCATAGCCCTTCGTTGCCCTTGCAACCGTGTATTTATTCATTCGGTTAAGACCTGCACCCATTACTCCGCGCAGTCCCCCAGTGCCAAATTCAAGCTCTTTATAAAATCTGTCTTCGATTTCTTTTTCATCTGTAATTGCGGAAAGCTCTTTACCCGTTTCTTCGTCAAAGCCTTCCCAAAGCTTTTTAAGTTCATTTACCGTCATAAAAGTATCCCCTTATGCACAAATTATATCAGTTTCAATAAGGCGCATAGCGCCGTCATTCAACGTTTCGGTGGGAGACCCAACTCC
>JAFLUN010000025.1 GCA_022508785.1 Oscillospiraceae bacterium | reverse complement strand
ATTACTGTGCAAAAATGCTTGAAGCCTTTGAAGCCGAAAAGGCAGACAAGCTTCTTCTGCTCGGCGATATTTTATATCACGGTCCGCGCAATGATTTGCCGAAAGAATACGCTCCTAAAAAAGTAATAAAAATGTTAAATGAAATTGCGGACAAAATTCTAAGTGTCAGGGGCAACTGCGAGGCTGAGGTTGACCAAATGGTTCTTTCCTTTCCCGTAATGGCGGATTACGGCGTTCTTTGCGAAAAGGAGAGGCTGATTTATTTTACCCACGGGCATAAATATAACGCTTCGTCAAATTTACCCTTAGCCAAAGGTGATATTCTTCTTCACGGGCACACGCATATTCCTGCGTGGGAGATTTTCGGCAATGAAAATCTTTATTTGAATCCCGGCTCGGTTTCAATTCCTAAAAACGACACGGCTCACGGGTATATGACCCTTGAAAACGGAGTTTTTAAGTGGAAGGATTTGGAAGGAAATACTTACCACGAATTAAAAATTTAGCAAATAAAAAAACAAGCGGTGTTGAGCCGCTTGCTTTTATTCTTCGGTATGTACCGTGATTTTGTCAGGGTCGCAGAAGTCCTTTTCAAGAATGATTTCGCCGATTTTACCTGCCGTAATAACCGAATTGGGCGCAGGGTTTTTAATACTCTCAATCTCACCCTTTACGGTGGCGTTCACCTCACTGCGCTCAAATGAAAGGTCACAGCCCTCGGTTTCACAATCCTCTAAAACAAGCCCTTTGCAGTAGCAAAGCGGTTGCGTTCCCGTAATTTTACAGCGGATAAGATGAAGATTTTCCGAGTACCAGCCAAGGTATTCGCCGTGGACCTCGCTGTCCCGAACCGTAACGTTTTTACTGTGCCAAAAGGCATCTTTAGTGTTGAGAACGGAGTTTTCAATCACCGCATTTTCTACATATTGAAACGAATATTTGCCGGTCAATTCAAGGCGTTCAATAGAAATATCACTGCACTCAAAAAACGGATATTCCGATTTTATGCTTGTGTTTTTTATGTTAATACCCTTACATCTCCAAAGGTATTCGGGCGATTCAGCCGAAATCCCCTCAAGAGAAATATCGGTACATTCTCTTAAAGCCTTAATTCCGTTCATCTTGCAGTTTTCAAGGGATATTTTGTCGCAGTACCAAAGCGCCGCGCGGCATTTTTCGGTAAGCTCGCAATTTTTTATCACGGCATTTGTATTGTGCCAGAACGGGTAGCGCAAATTAAAATAAGAGTTTTTAACGGTTACGTCACGGCATTCCTTTAACGCGGATTCCCCGTCGGCAGGGCCGTCAAATTTACATCCGTCAACCTCTGCATTTTCAAGAGCGTAAAGGGCTCTTTCTTCATCAAGTGTTAAATTAGTTATCTTTTGCATAATACCTTTCGACCTATTAAATTTAAATTTTCTTATTATTATAATTATATTCGTAAAAATTTTTATGTCAACAAACAATTAAAAATGTTCATATTTTTGTAATTATGTTTGATTTAATGTATAACGTTAAACAGGCGTTATAAAGAAAGAAGGTGATTTTACGGTAAAAATAATGTTCGTCTGCCACGGCAATATTTGCCGAAGTCCTATGGCAGAGTTTATATTTAAAGACCTTGCAGAAAAAGCAGGAGTACTGGAGAATTTTTATGTTTCTTCTTCGGCAACAAGCACGGAAGAGATTTGGAACGGAGTAGGGAACCCCGTTTACCCGCCTGCCCGTGCAGAGCTTTTAAAGCACGGAATATCCTCAGAGGGCAAGCGTGCGGTTCAGCTTTCAAAATCAGACTATGAAAAATACGATTTATTTGTGGGAATGGACAGTAATAATATCCGCAATATGCTGAGGATTTTCGGCTCTGACCCTGACGGAAAGGTACATAAACTCCTTGATTTTACTGATAGTACGCACGATGTAGCAGACCCGTGGTATTCAGGGCGGTTTGATGTAGCCTACAACGATATTTTTAATGGCTGTAAAGCCTTGCTCAGTAAGCTTTCAGACAAGTAATCATAATAATACACAAATTATTCTTGATTTATAGTAACAAGTATGGTAAACTTTAAGAACCAAAGTAAAATAAAGGTACGGTGAGTTATATATGGAAATATCCGCAAGAGTAGCAGATTTGCTCGGGATTTCCGGCGATAATATAATTTTTGCGGTTATATTGTTCGTTATCGGAATTTTCTTTATCGTTAAGGGTGGCGACGTTTTCGTTGACGCGGCCACTTGGATTGCCGAGGCAACGGGAATACCTAAATTTATTATCGGCGCTACCGTTGTTAGCTTTGCAACAACTCTTCCTGAGCTTTTGGTTTCCGCCATTGCGGCAACGCAAGGCAAAAACGATATGGCAATAGGAAATGCGATCGGTTCCGTTACCGCTAACGTGGGCCTTATAATGAGTATTTCAATTCTTTGCATACCTGCGGTTGTTAAGCGCAAAGAGGTTGCCTTTAAAGGCTTTTTGATGGTTGGCGCAGTTGCGGCAATGTTTATATTCACCCAAAATTTGAGCCTTTCAATTTGGCAAAGCATAATTTTGATAGTAATCTTTATTGTGTTTATGGCAGAGAATATTATTTCCGGCAAAGCTTCAATGGGTGCTGACGGAGATGATGAAAAGCCCCAAATCAACGGAAAAACGGTTGCAACAAATATTGCTAAATTCGTAATCGGCGCAGTAGGAATCGTTGTAGGCGCAGACCTTCTTGTTGACGACGGCACGGTTATTGCAAAGCACCTGGGCGTTTCGGAAGCAATAATAGGTGTTACAATTATTGCAGTAGGCACGTCTTTGCCTGAGCTTGTAACAACAATTACCGCAATAGTTAAAAAGCAGTCCGATCTCTCTATTGGCAACATTATCGGTGCAAATATTATTGACCTTACGCTTATTTTGCCCATTTGTGCCTTTATTACAAACGGCTCGCTGCCCGTTGGCAAGCAATCGGCATATTTGGATATTGTTATTTGTATGACCGTAATTATTATCGCAATTGTTCCCACGGTTATTTTCAAAAAACTCAGCCGTTGGCAAGGTGCTTTAATGCTTTGTATTTACATTGCTTACGTTGCGGTTCTGGTGACTAATTCTTCAATGCACTATTTGCCGTTCTAAAATCAAATCTCTTATATATCTGAAAAGGCGACTGTTGTAAAGCAGCCGCCTTTTTTCATAATATCTTAATTTATAATTCTATGTATTTGCCGATAAATTCTTTAACCTTTGCCTGATATTTTTCCGGGTCTGCAAAGAACGACTGAGCGTGAATTGCAGGCTCCACAATCAGTAAATCCTTTTCAGTCGGGCAGGCGTTATAAAGCTCGTAAACCATTTCGGTGGGTACAAAATCGTCTGCACCGCCGTGAATGAAAAGCATGGGCACCTTTGCCTTTTTAACTGTTGCAACAGCGTCTGCCTCTTTAAAGGAGTAACCTACCGTTTTGGAGTTTATTACATTGGCTATTGAAACAAACGGTTGCGCAGGAATGTTTACATAATGGGGGAAGCAGTACTTAATTTCATTTTCTGCGCTCGTATAAGCGCAATCGGAAATTATGCAGGCGACGTTTTCGGGAAGCTCTTCGTTTCCTGCCGCCATGCAAACGGTGGCACCGCCCATGGAAATGCCTGCAACTATAAACTTAATACCGTTTCCGAATTTAGCATTATAAAATTTCAGCCATTCAACTAAATCCTGCGATTCGTAATATCCAAAGCCTATGTACTTACCCTCGCTTTTGCCTTGAGCGCGCTGGTCAATAAGAATAACGTTAAATCCAAGGGAATGGTAAAACTGCGCCTGCGCTCCAAAATCGCCGTAGCGAGTGCCTCTGTACCCGTGGGCGCATAAAACGTAAATATTGCTTTCTTTTTCTGAGGGAATTAAGTAGCTGTAAAGCCGAGCACCGTCTTTTGCGGTCATTTCAAATTCCTGAACGCCCAGAGATGCGCACCAAGCGTCATATTCGTCATATTTTTCCCGTGAATATTCATAGCTGTAATCATTCTCGCCTGTGCCGTCGGGGGAAAGCATAGCAAATACCTTCGACAGTACTAACGGTTTTCTTGATACTGCTTCATTGGCAATAAAGGCAGTAGCCCCTGCAAAGCCCAAAGCGGCTCCGCCCAAAACGGAAAGACCTATCGTTACTTTTTTATTCATTTTTGTCACTCCTTAATTATGGGATATAGTTTTTATACTTTAATTTTACGCTTTTAAGTTATGAAAATCAAGTTTTTATAATTCTCTTGTTGACAAATTGACACTTTATTGTTAAAATTTTATCAAAATGTGTCAAATTGTCCCGCTTTAGGAGCAAATTTATGAAATACAAAGTGTTTTATCACCACGTTAGAAGTGAATTTAAAAGTTTTATTTCTGCAGGAATTTTAGTTAAAGATGATGACGGAGGTGAAATCAGGCGAATGTTTGACATCTCAACGGATTTCAAAGCATTGAAAAAACTTATAAAATCACTGAATGTGGGCAGAGTTCACTTAGAGCACCTTGACTGTATTTTAGAAGATTATTACACGGAACATTATTAGGAAATTTCTTGTCTGCTATGGACTTTTTACGTAAATTTGTGTAAAATAATCCTAAAACGGACGAGGTGATAAAAATGAGGAAACCGCTGCAGTATGTGTTTTCTGTTTTGGCTTTAATTTCGGTTATTTTCTCAGCCTTTTGCTTTGCAGTGTTTGCGGAAGAGGATTATAATATAACTTCAATGCGCCCTTTTGTTGATAATAACAGCTTTGAAAACACTTCGAGTGATTTTACAGGTGAAAACGAAAAGAGTAAATACTATGTTACGGCGGTGGAGCTTAACCGCTTAACAGAAGGGGAGAGTGAGGACACAAAAACGCTCATTACCTCTCAGGCTCTTTCAAAATTTGACGGCGCTTGCTACGGAATTTCCGCAACGATGGCTCTCAGCTTCACAGGCAGAATTGAGAGCCCCAAATCAAATTATTACTCAATAAATTTGGGCGAAGATATTGCCTTTAAAAAACTGATAAACTATTATCACCTTACCCAGTATTGCGTAAATAAAGCTCCCGAGAGCACTAAAGCGGTTTCAGACGGGAAAATATCTGAGGATTCGTTAAAGCAAATCGTTGAATACGCAAAAAGCGGTACGCCATTTATCATCACTTTCCGAGCTGAAAAGCTGGCTCACACAGTAGTTGCGTGCGGTTATGAGCATGACAGGGACGGCACCCACAGAGTGCGTATTTTGGATTGCAATCAAAAAGACGAATTTATGTATCTTTTAGTGTCAAAACAGTATAATTGGTGGCAGTTTGACAATTCCGCTTACGATTCGGACACAGTCTCGGATTTAAGCTTTTCCACCTTGAATGTATTTTCGCCGTTCGACCTGAAAGAAGAAAAAGAAGAGGTGTATTCAACAGTCAGCAGTTCATCGGTTATTGACACCGTTTGCACGAATATGTCCTCAAGCTTTACCCTTACAAACGGCGAGGGTAAAACGCTTACCTTTGATAAGGGCGAAATAACCGGGGATATTGAGTTTTCGGATTTCAAGTATATTGCAAATGAAGGCGCCGGACTTAGCACTAAGGTTGTATTTACAATAGAAGATTCAAATTCTTATACCGTACAAAATAATAACGAAGAAATTGATTTAACGGTAGTGGGCGATAACGGACTTTTCTTTACCGTGCAGGGCAAGAATATTGAAAAAGTATTTGCCGAGGAAGGGAAAAACACCGTTGAGGGCGATAATATGGAATATTCCTTAAGCGCCCTCTCAACCGAGGAAAATGTTGATATGGTCAATGTTTGCGGGGAAGCTACCGGAGAAATTACGATTGAAACAAAAGACGGGGCTACGGTAACGGATACGGCAAACGGAAACATTCATGTTTCAATCGTTTCCTACGGGCAGTTTTATGAAAAGGACTTGTCCATTGAGCACGGTTCGTGCAGTATTTACTATTCAGACATTGTCGGCACTAATGTTGTAAGCGGAAAAGGTTCTCCCGCCATAAAGCTCGTTATTGTGGCGTTTGTTGCGGTGGTGTTTATTATCACGCTGATTTCCGTTATAAAAAAGTATACAAATAAAGACGGTTCAAAGAAAAAAGGCGAGGTAAAAAATGGGTAAACTGCGTTTTCTGATTTCAATAATAATAGGCAAAATAGTATATTTAATAGGCAAGCCCTTCGGAAAATCAACGAACCTTCCGGGGATTATAATGCTTAAAATCTGTCCCGATGCGCTGGCAAGGTTTAAAATGCCCGAAAAGGTTATTTGCGTAACGGGCACTAACGGCAAAACGGGCACGTCAAATTTGCTGACACACATAATTAAAAGCAGCGGTAAAACGGTGCTTAACAATTCAAAAGGGTCAAATATGGCAACGGGGCTGGTTTCCGCTCTGGTAACAGATTCGACCTTGTCGGGAAAAATTAAATCCGACGTGGCAGTTTTAGAGGTTGACGAGCGTTCCTCCCAATATATTTACACACGCTTCACTCCCGATATTATCCTTTGCACCAACCTGTTCCGCGATTCCATAATGCGTAACGGTCACAGTGAATTTATATTTGACAAGATAAACGATTATCTTTCAAAGGATACGGTTTTAGTTTTGAACGGCAACGACGGGATTTCTGGACTTTTGGGCGAAAACGTATGCGAAAGAGTGTTCTTTTCCGTTGAGAAAACAGAGAGAAGCACGAAAGAGTGTGAAGATACGGTTTGCGACCTTATCGCTTGCCCGAAATGTAATCATAAATTGGATTTTGAGTATTACCATTACAACCATATCGGCGTACCCAAATGCGCAAATTGCGGATTTGCCCTTCCCGAAAGTAAATTTACCGCAACCGATGTGGATTTTGAAAACGGCACCTTTAAAGTAAAAGGCGCAGACGGTGAAAGCTTGACCCTGACCTTCCAAAAAGGCAATTTCTTTAATGTGTTTAACATTACGGGTGCCGTGGCGGTTTGCAGACTTTTAGGGATAAGCGAAGAGGTAATTCAAAGCAGTACGGAAGATTTATCCTCAAAAACGGGTAGGTTTGACCAAAAGAATTTCGGCGGAGTTGAAATAATTTCAATGCTCTCCAAAAACCAAAATCCCATTTCCTGCTCCCAAAGCCTAAAATATCTTAACAGCGCTGACGGGGAAAAGGATGTTGTGTTGCTCATAACCGATTCCAACGATTCCGTTCACGGTCACGAGGACATTTCCTGGCTTTACGACACGGATTTTTCACCCCTTAAAAATGACAATATTAAAAATATTTATATAGGCGGAACACGGTGCTTTGACACCGCCGCCTGCCTTGAAATTAAAGGCATTGATACAGCAAAATTAAAGCTTTTTACCGATTACGGAAAGCTTGCGGACGAGCTTTGCAAGGAGGCTTCCGATGACAGAAAGGTTGTAGTTTATTTTGAGCTTTACGCCACGAGAGTTGTTAAAATGATTAAAGACAAAATGAACTCGAGAGGGGGAGAAAAAGAATGAAAAAATTTGTAATTGAAATTCTTTACCCTGAGTTTAATAACCTTTTCGGCGACAGAGGAAACGCCGAATATCTTAAAGCTCGGCTTGAAAAAGCAGGGTGCGAAACGGAAATTATTGAAACCTATTTATTTAACGAGCCCAATTTCGTAAACGGTCAAACCGACATTTTGCTGATAGGACCTTGCACCGAAAAATCACAGTTAACAGAGCTGGAAGAACTGAAAAAATATTCCGACATAATTAAAGAACGAATAGAAAACGGCGGTGTAACCTTAGCTACGGGCAACGCTTTTGAGCTTTTCGGAGAATACATTGAAAATCCAAAAGGTGAAAAAACGGAGTGCTTAGGATTTTTTCCCTATTACTCCAAGCAGTTTTCAAAGCTTCGTTTTAACGACAATGCAGTTGGCGAATTTGACGGTATGAAAATTACGGGCTTTAAAAATCTTTTGAGCCACGCATACGGCGAAAACCCTTATCCTTTCCTTAAAATGCTAAAGGGAATAGGAATGAATAAGGAAACTAAAATCGAGGGCATTCACAAAAACAATTTCTTCGCAACCTACCACACAGGTCCGCTTCTTCCATTAAACCCCGATTTTACGGAGTATTTGGTAAAGCTTTGCGATGAAAGCGTCGTTTTAGAAGAACTTACCTTTGAAAAAACGGCGAAGGAAAAGAGAATTAAGGAGCTTTTAGGCTGATTTTTGTGAAAATGTAACGGACATACTCAGTATGTCCGTTATTTTTATAAAATTGATGATAGAAAACTACAATATATTGTGTAATTTTCTTGCAAAATAAGTGTTACTTTGATATAATAAGATGTTAAATAGCACCCTTATATATTTTCGGAGAATATTTATGGACAGAGAGAAAAATACGGACAGGTTCGCAGAGGAACGGCAAAAGGATTTGATTATCGGCAGAAATGCCGTTACGGAGCTTTTAAAATCGGGCCGCGAAATAGATACGCTTTTTGTTGTGCGCGGAGAAAAAGGCGGAACGGTAGGCAAAATCATTGCGGAATGTAAAGAAAAAGGCGCAGTCGTAAAAGACGTTGACCGCAAAAAGCTTGACTTTATGTGCGGACATTCCAATCACCAGGGCGTTGCCGCCACCTGTGCCGCCCACGATTATTCCACTGTTGAAGAAATTCTTGAAACAGCAAGAGAGCGAGGAGAAACTCCGTTTATCGTGGCTTGCGACGGCGTTGAAGACCCTCATAATTTAGGCGCAATAATCCGCACGGCAGAGGCTACGGGAGTGCACGGAATAATAATCCCTAAAAGGCGCAGCGCGTCCCTTAATTACACAGTTGGCAAAACAAGCGCAGGTGCGCTGGAGTATATGAAGGTTGCCCGTGTTTCAAATTTGGCGTCTACACTTGACGACCTTAAAAAGCATGGACTTTGGATATACGGTGCCGATATGAACGGTGAAGACATAAGAGGGGTGGATACCTCCGGCGCGGCAGTTCTTGTAATCGGCTCAGAGGGGGACGGCATCAGCCGAATTGTCCGTGAAAAGTGCGATTTTATTATCTCGCTTAAAATGAAAGGTAAAATTAATTCGCTCAACGCTTCCGTTGCAGGCGGAGTGCTTATGTATGAATTTGCATATAAACGATAAAAACGCTGAATAATTAAATTTTCGGGGAAATTTAG
This sequence comes from Oscillospiraceae bacterium, assembly GCA_022508785.1. Lineage (GTDB taxonomy): Bacteria > Bacillota > Clostridia > Oscillospirales > Acutalibacteraceae > Fimenecus. The sequence continues at coordinate 14,952 of JAFLUN010000025.1, read as the reverse complement.
CGTGAAAAATATTAGGGAAGGAACGATACCGCGCACGGAAAGACAGCTTATATGACTTTTTTGTGCGAATGCTGTATCGCAAGGCGATTATTATGGCAGAAAGAATACCTGAATCAATTATTGACGATATTCTCGAATCTACAAAAAAATATTCATCGGAAGCAGAAACACCCGAACTTTCAATGGGGGAGGTTGACGATTTACTGCTGTCCTTAGGTATTACGGAATTTTCGGATACAGAGCAAACAAATGTAAAGGCTGAGAATGTTGAAAATCCGCATATTGACGGGGCAAAAGAAGATAAAGAAACCGATGAAGAAGAACTTAATATATCATTCGAACAGTACCAAAAAAAGCAGGAAAGAAAGCCGTCGGATTCTTTAGAAAAAATAAAAAAGTCAATAGAACAGAGATACCGCAAGGAAGAAAAGATAACTGAGAACGGCGAAAATGTCAGCGTTTCGGAAGATGAAGACGGGCAAATGGAGCTTCAGGTTGGCGGCGAAGAGATAAGCACGGCTACAGAGGAAGAAAACAAAGAAGAGGAAAAGAGCGAAGCGCCTTCCGTCAGCGGTCAGATTTCGATAGAAAAAACGAGAATGTTCAACGAGGTTAAAATTCACGGCGAATATAATCCGAACATCTCTCATAATCTTGGAAATAAGGTGGTTCGCACAACAAAAGGCGAGGGCGAAGCGGTTTCTACCCCCGTGATGGGCGAAGAAAAATACAGAAAGCATTTTATGAATAAGCCCGTCCAAAATCTTGAAAAAACTCAGGAGCACCGCGAGCTTATTTCGTCCCTTCCTGCAAAAACCCTTGAAACACCGGGAATAATTGTAAAGAAAAATAAATATGCGTCCATAAATACCGACGGATTTGAGCCTATTCCCACAATAGTTTTGGCGGAATCTGAAATTCAGGACGAAATACATTCACATTCCGACGATGTTTCAGAAGGTCAGATTATGCTTGAGGGCTTCGGTGAGGAAGAGGTAATCGAAAAAACCACCGAAGAAGAGGCTGAGGCAAAGCTTTTGGAAGCACGCCAAGAGTTAGTAAAAGATTTTCTTGATAATGCAACGTTTATGCAGGACCTTGAAGATGCAGAAAACGCGCACACCGCCCCGACACGGACTGAACAGCGTAAAAAGCGCTATGAACGCAAAAAGAACCGTGTTAAGCGTGAATTTTTCGGTCCGAAAGACAAGGACGCAGTAGTAACCGAATATTTAAAAGAAAAGAGCAGAATTACCGCAAGACTTGTTGTTTTGACTGTCATTTGCGCGGCAATGGCAATTATTTCCGTGGCTGTTGGAACAGGCAACGGCAATTTTGATATGTTCGGGGGCCTTGAGAGCGCATATATTGCAGTGGAGCTAATACTCCTTGTAATTTGCTGTGTAATCAATATAAAATCCTTTAAAGAAGTTCTTAAAAGCTTTAAACCAAGTCTTGATTTGGCAGTTGTTATTGCCGCATTGGCAGGCGTTTTGCAGACGGCGCTGTCCTTTGCATTCACGGATTATGTCGAATCTTATGTACATCTGTTTACTGCCGCCGCTGTGCTTCCGATGATTTTTAAGGCAGTAGGCGAGCTTATTGAATGCCGCAACGACCTTGAAAACTTCGTCCTTATTTCCAATAATGAAAACGGTTATTATACGGTTGAAAATATTGAAGACGAAGATTCTGCCGCAGAAATCGCAAGAGGACTTATGCTGGGCGAGCCCGAAATAAAATATTCCGCAAAAATCGGTTTCCCTGCACGGTTTGTCGAGCTGTCAAGAGAGGCAGACGTTGTGCCGTCAATTCTTAAAATTTCACTTTTGGGTGTGACTGCGGCGTCTTTAATAGTTGGACTTATCACCCTTATTTTGCAAAAAGACGTTCTCGTTGCAGTTTCCGTATTTACGGCGGCTCTTTTAATGGGAATACCCGCAGCGGCAGGAATAATAACTGCGGCAGGCCTTTCACACGCAAACAAAAAGCTTCGTGAAGATAACACGCTGCTTAACGGTTATTCGGCAGTGGAAAATGCAGTTAACTCAAACGGAATAATCATTGATTCTCAGGACGCATTCAAAAGCGGCGGATGTAATATTGAGGGAATTAAGCTTTACCACAAGATGCGTATTGACGAGGCTATTCTTTACACGGCTTCGGTAGTTATTGCCTCAGGCGGCGTACTTTCGGAAATATTTGAGGGAGTTATTGAGGGTAAAAAAGAGCTTTTGCTCCCCGTTGAAACCCTTGCCTATGAAGAAAAGCTGGGCTGCTCCTGCTGGATACATAATCACAGAGTATTAGTGGGCAATAAGGAGCTTTTAAGGCATCATAACGTAGACCTTCCTTTAGACGGGCTCGAAGAAAAATTCAGAGAGGCGGGTAAAAATACCCTTTACCTTGCCATTGAGGGTAAAATTGCCGCAATGTTTATCGTCGTTTACAAGGCGGACGAAACAACGGCTCATTATGTTCGCGCCCTTGAAAAGGACGGCGTATCAATTCTTTTCCGCACGTCTGATGCAAACATAACCGAAACTTTCCTTGAGCGTGAATTAGGACTTCCCAGAAACGTAGTTAAAATCATTAACCCCGTTGCAGGTGAAATGTTTACTAAGATTAAAAATGAAGAAAAAGAGCAAAGCAGTGCACTCATAATTCATGACGGAAAAGCTGTTACAATGCTCAAAGCCCTTCATTTAGCACACAGCGTAACTCAATTTGTCAACGCCTCGAAAACCGTGCAGGCAGTAGCGGCGATTATCGGCGTTTTACTTGTGGCAAGCCTTGCCCTTATGTCTGCCGTAAGTCAAATTTCCGTTTGGCAGATAATTCTTTATCAAATCATTTGGGGCGCAGTTCTCTATTTTCTTCCTGCAATCAAAAAATCTGATAAGAGATTAAAATAGCTTGAAATTATAATGAAAGGAACGGTACCGTGCATAAAAAGCCGTTTTTCTACGGTGTTTTGTGCGACTGCGGTGTCGCTTGTGCGATTAAATGGAGTTTTTTAACAGTATTAAAGAGTTGTGCCTGTTGCTTTGGGGGATTGACCCATTGCGTCAGGTAATTGACGCGCTTTTTAAAATAATGCTGGCTGCAATGCTCAGCGGAATTATCGGCTATGAGCGCGCCCATTCCCACAGACCTGCAGGTCTTAGAACGCATATTTTGGTAGCAATCGGCTCAACCCTTGTAATGCTTACCGCGGTTTATATGAACGACACCGCCAATAACGCATCTCTTGATGTGTCAAGAATGAGCGCATCGGTTATCACGGGTATCGGCTTTATCGGAGCGGGTACAATTCTGCGTGAAGGCTTTTCCGTTAAAGGGCTTACAACGGCGGCATCTCTTTGGGCAGTGGCGTGTATAGGTACGGCTGTCGGCGGTGGGTACATAACGGGGGCAATCGTCGCAACAATAGTTACGTATCTCACGTTAAATTCCCTTAAGCGCTTTGTTCTCAAAGGCTCTGTGGGAAAAACGGTTTACATTGAGGTTGAAAGTATTGAGAAAGAGCTTTCTGCTATTACCTCGCTTATTAAAGACCGATTTAACACGTCAATTCACTCAACCGAAATCATCAACACCACAAGCGCAGATAAAAAATATAAGCATAAAAAGAACAATTATGTTATTAAAATTTTGACTTTTCCCAAAAACGACAAGGTGCTTTCAAAAATCGTTTCAGGTCTTAAAGAGCTTGAAGGCGTAGAGGACGTTTATGTTGAATGATATTGTAATTTCAGACGGTGAACATATTGAAGACTTGGGCGAAAGCGTTTATCTTTTAGTGTCAAAAGAGCATACCTTCGGAACGGATGCCTTACTCCTTAACGATTTTGCCGGAGTAAAATCCATGGACAAAGCAATAGATTTGGGAACGGGCTGCGGAATAATTCCTTTTTTGTGGCTGAGAGATAAAAAGGCGCAAGGATTTCGTGGCGCCGTTGAAATACAAAATAACGCCTGCGAGCAGTTTCGCAAATCAAAAAGGCTTAATAACGACGAAACTCTTAATTTATTCGAGGGCGATTTAAAAGATAAAGAGCTTATCACACAGCGTGAATACTTTGATGTTGTGACAATGAATCCGCCTTATAAAGCGGAAAATACGGGCATAAAAAACGGCGATGAAAGCGCAAAAATCGCGCGCCACGAAATTACCTGCAATATTGACGATATAACGGAATGTGCCGCAAGGATTTTGCGGTTCGGCGGGCGGATGTGTATTTGTAACCGCCCCGAAAGAGTGCTCGATTCTTGTTTTTCAATGCGAAAGCACGGCATTGAACCAAAACGCATACGCTTCGTTCAAAAGAACGGCGAAAGCGCCCCGTGGCTTGTCCTTATTGACGGCAGAAAAGGCGGAGCAAACGGTGTTCGAATTGAAAAACCTCTTTTAATGCAAACAGACGGCGGAAAGCCGTCAGAGGAAATTTTAAATATAACCGAAAAATACCGAAAGGCTTGAAGGTATGTCAGGAAAGCTTTATGTTGTGGGTACTCCCATAGGCAATCTCTCGGATATTTCACCGAGAGGGATAAACACACTTTCCCAAGTGGATTTTATTGCGGCGGAGGACACCCGTGTAACTGCAAAATTACTGAATCATTTTGGCATAAAAAAACCGCTTGTGAGTTATTACGAACACAACAAGCGTGAAAAAGGTGCGGTCATAACCGACAGAATATTGGCAGGGGAAAACTGCGCCATAGTAACGGATGCTGGTATGCCCTGCATTTCGGACCCGGGCGAAGACCTTATCCGTGAATGTCACGAATTAGGGGTTATTGTTGAATCAGTCCCCGGTCCTACGGCATTTGCAACTGCTCTGGCTCTCAGCGGAATGGAAACGGGCAGATTTACATTTGAAGGCTTTTTAAGCGTAAATAAACAGAGCCGAAAACAGCACCTTGAAGAGCTGAAAAACGAAAAAAGAACAATGATTTTCTATGAAGCGCCCCATAAGCTTCGCAATACTCTTAAAGACTTGTATTCATATTTCGGCGACCGTGAAATAGCAATAGTAAAAGAGCTTACAAAGATTCACGAAACGGTTTTACGGACAACCTTAAAGAGCGCAAACGAATATTTTGAAACGGAAAATCCAAAAGGTGAGTATGTTTTAATTCTCAGTGGCAGTAAGGAAACAGAAAAACAGCCTGTGGAGTTTGAACAGGCTGTTGAAATGGCACGGGATCTTGTGGAAAAGGGTGTAAGCGTTAACGAGGCGGCTAAAACCGCGGCGGCGGAAACGGGCTTTAAAAAGAGCGAAATTTATAAATCACTTCTCTGACCGCTTAAACGCACGGTCATATTGGCGTTTAATTATCTGTACCGCCTCTTTTGAAACGGTGTCAACGCAAACGGGCAGTCGGTCATTTCTTTTGGGCTTTTGCGGTTCTTTAACGGTAATGGTTGAAAGTATTGAGTCAATAGTACCTGAGGATAAAAACGAGCCCATTTCAAGAGTTGCGTATTCGTTGGCAGGCATAATTCCCAGCGACACCGCACGAAGATACAGCGTATAAACGGTAAGAACATAAATGGCTCGGCATTTGTCACCGTGGGCGTTACCCATATTGCCCATACGCTCGTAAAGAGAGGCGGCGGCTCGCATAACGGTGTTGATTTTAATTTCCGAATCCTGCGGAATGTCCGTCAGGTCAAAGCCTGAATCGGGCGAAATTCTGGTTTCGGAGAGCCCTAACAAATAGTCTGAGCTTACGTCATAGAAAACAGACGCCTTGCAAAGAAAGTCAAGTCCGCATTCACGAATCCCTTTTTCGTAATGGGACAGAAGCGCTTGCGATATGCCCAGCGCCTGGGCGGCTTCCTTTTGGCTCAAATCCTTCTCCTTGCGAAGCCGTATAAGTCTTTCTGAAATTGACGTATTCATTTAATCACACCTTGAACTGAAATATACAAATAGTATTAAAATTATAAATTACAATTTACAAATTGTATATATATTTAATCAACAAAATCACGGGAGCAATTTTATGCAGACATACCAAATCCATTTTATAAGACACGCCCTCACAAAAGGTAATTTAGAGGGAAGATATATCGGCCATACAGACGAGCCTATATGCGAAGAGGGTATGAAACAGCTTGAAGCGACGATAAACGATTTCGGCCCGTACCCTGAGGTTGACGCAGTTTTTTCAAGTCCCCTTAAAAGATGTGTGGAAACGGCTAAAAAGATTTACCCCGAAAAAGAGCCGATAATTATGAATGATTTAATCGAATACGATTTCGGCGAATTTGAAAATAAAACGGCGGAAGAGCTTCAAAATGATGAGGATTTTGCCGAGTGGCTTGCAGGAACGAATCCTAACAAGGCGGCGCCCTTCGGCGACAGTCAGGTGCGTTTTAATTACCGAGTTTGCAGCTGCTTTGAAAAAATAGTTGACAGTATTTTGCAGTCAGGCGCAAAAAATGTTGCAATTATTACCCACGGCGGTGTTATAATGTCAATAATGCAAACCTACGCTCTGCCCGAAGCGCCAATGCACGAATGGCTGACCCCCAACTGTTGCGGGTACACGGTGCGAATTGACCCGTCAATTTGGATGCGAGGAATGAAGGTAGAGGCAATTTCCGAATGCCCTGCCCCCGAAGAAGAATTTAAACACGAGCTGTGGGATGTTTACGACCCCGATAATGATGAATATGATGTTGCTTACTGGGAAAACGATGACAATTTTCCCGATGAAGCAAATTAAAATAAAAATTAAGCAGTATAAGGAGGAAACATATATATGCAAATGACATTTCGCTGGTTCGGCTCCGAAAAGGACACCGTAACCTTAGAGCAAATTAAGCAAATTCCAAATGTTGTGGGCGTTGTTCCCGCTCTCCATTTCCTTCCCGCAGGTGAAGCGTGGAGCGAGGAAGACGTTTTCAAAATGAAAAAGGAAATTGAAGACGCAGGTCTTACAATGGAATGTATTGAGAGCGTCAATGTTCACGAGGATATTAAAATCGGTCTTCCCACACGGGAAAAATATATTGAGAATTACAAAACGAGTATTCGAAATCTCGCTAAAGCAGGAGTTAAGGTAATTTGCTACAATTTTATGCCCGTTTTTGACTGGACAAGAACAGACCTTGCAATGAATATGGGCGATGGCGCTACCTGCCTTTCATATGACGGAGTTCAGATTGAGGGTAAAAGCCCCGAGGATATGTTCAAGGAGATTGACGACAATTCCAACGGCTATGCAATGCCCGGTTGGGAAACGGAAAGAATGCCCGAAATCAAAGAGCTTTTTGAAAAATATAAAAATGTAACGGCGGAAGACCTTTGGAATAACCTTAAATATTTCCTTGAAAGCATTATGCCAGTTTGCGAGGAATGCGACGTTAAAATGGCTATACACCCTGACGATCCGCCATGGGATATTTTCGGGCTTCCGAGAATTATTAAGGATAGAGAAAGTCTTAAAAAGCTTCTTGAAATGGTTCCGTCAAAATATAACGGACTGACCTTCTGCACGGGCTCGTTGGGAGCAAGCAGTAAAAACGACTTGCCGTCAATGATAAGAGAGTTCGGCGACAGAATTTATTTTGCGCATCTTCGCAATGTTAAAGTAATTGACAACCATTTTAACGAAACGGCTCACGAAAGCAACACGGGCTCGCTGGATATGTATGAAATCGTGAAAGCGCTTCAAGACGTAGGCTTTGACGGATACATCCGCCCCGATCACGGCAGAATGATTTGGGGAGAGGTTGCGCGCCCCGGCTACGGTCTTTACGACAGGGCCTTAGGTGTTGCTTATATTAACGGTCTTTGGGAAGCCGTAAAAAAGAATAAGGAGAGAGAATGATGATACACGAAAATCTAAAAGGCAGAGTAGCCGTTGTTACAGGCGGCGGCGGAGTTCTTTGCGCAGGCTTTGCAAAAACTCTTGCAAAGCAGGGTGTAAAGGTAGCAGTGCTTGATTTGAACGAGGCGGCGGCAAAAAAGGTTGCCGATGAAATAAATGCAGACGGCGGAACGGCAATTGCAGTAGGCTGCAATGTGCTTGAAACGGAAAGTATGCAAAATGCAAGAGAAATAATCAATAAAGAGCTTGGCACCTGCGACATTCTCTTAAACGGCGCAGGCGGCAACAATCCTAAAGGCACAACCACAAAGGAAGCCCTTGAAAAAATTGATCTCTTGGAAAAAGATGAAAGCATTAAAACCTTTTTTGACCTGGACCCGCAGGGGATTTCATTCGTGTTTAACCTGAATTTCCTTGGAACCCTTATTCCCACTCAGGTTTTTGCGGCGGATATGGCAGAAAAGCAGAACACTTGCATTGTAATGATTACTTCAATGAACGCTTACCGTCCCCTTACTAAAATCCCCGCTTATTCAGCGGCAAAAGCGGCGGTTAAGAACTTTACGGAGTTTATGGCAGTTCATTTTGCCGAGGTGGGAATCCGTGTTAACGCCATAGCGCCCGGATTTTTCTCCACTAACCAAAATAAAACTCTTCTTTGGAATGAGGACGGAACCCCCACGCCGAGAACGGGCAAAATCCTTGCCGCAACCCCAATGAAACGCTTCGGAGAACCCGAAGAGCTTTCAGGCGCGCTTCTCTTCCTTTGCGACGAGAGTTATTCAGGCTTTATCACGGGCACGAGCATCTGTGTTGACGGCGGATTCTCCGCTTATTCGGGAGTATAGAGTTATGAAATACCTAATAGTTGCCGCTGTGCTTTTTGTAATCGGAATTATTCTTGCAATAATTTCAACTGTAAAATATTTAAAAGCGAAGAAGGCGGCAGGGGGCGAGCCTGATCTTAAACCCCACGCAATAAGGTTCGGCATAGTGTTTTTACTGTTTATAATTGCGCAAATTCTTTTGATAATATATAGGCATTAAGAGGAGAAATTTTAGATGGATTTGAAATTAAGAGATAAAAAAGACTGTTATTTTGATATGATTTCCTTAGGCGAAATTATGCTTCGTCTTGACCCGGGCGACGGCAGAATTAAAACTGCAAGAACGTTCAGAGCTTGGGAAGGCGGCGGTGAATATAATGTAGCCAGAGGGCTTCGCCGTTGCTTCGGGCTTAAAACTGCGGCAGTTACAGCCCTTGCAGACAATGAGGTAGGCAGACTTGTTGAGGACTTTATGTTACAGGGCGGAGTTGACACCTCCCTTATTAAATGGGTAAAATATGACGGCATCGGCAGAAGTGTGCGAAACGGGCTTAACTTTACCGAACGCGGCTACGGAATAAGAGGCGCCGTAGGCGTTTCGGACAGAGGCAATACTGCCGTGTCACAGCTCAAAGCCGGTGACATTGACTGGGAATATATTTTCGGCACCCTGGGCGTTCGCTGGCTTCACACGGGCGGAATTTTTGCGGCTCTTTCGGAAACTACATCAGAGGTTGTTATTGAAGCAGTTAAAACCGCTAAAAAATACGGAACGGTCGTGTCTTATGACCTTAATTACCGCCCGTCTCTTTGGAATGACATAGGCGGCAAGGCAAAGGCACAGGAAGTAAATAAAGAAATCGCAAAATATATTGACGTTATGATAGGCAATGAGGAAGATTTTACCGCTTGCCTCGGCTTTGAAATTGAGGGTAATGATGAAAATCTGAAATCACTCAACATTGAGGGCTATTACAAAATGCTGGGCGAGGTTTGTAAGGCTTATCCCAATTTCAAGGTTATTGCAACAACTCTTCGCACGGTTAAAACCGCAACGGTAAACGATTGGTCTGCAATTTGCTATGCTGACGGAAAAGTCTATAACGGACTTTCGCTGCCCGGTCTTGAAATTTATGACAGAGTAGGCGGCGGCGACAGCTTTGCATCAGGTCTTATTTACGGTCTTATCACAACTGGCGACCCGCAAACAGCAGTAAACTACGGCGTTGCTCACGGCGCACTTGCCATGACAACCCCTGGTGACACCTCAATGGCATCTCTTAAAGAGGTTGAAAAAATAGTGTCCGGCGCAGGAGCAAGAGTTGACAGATAATCAGCGCTGTATTTTGGGAGCGTAACTAATCACTAACAACTATCAGTACGGGACGATGAGGGCATCGTCCCCTACGAAGTATAATCTCTAACGTCTAAGACGAAAGGAATGTAAACTTATGGATAAAGAAAAAATTATTACCAGAATTCAGGACTGCGGCATTGTTGCCGTTGTCCGTGCTGAGTCGGTTGACAAGGCTATTCGTATTACTGACGCTTGTATTGAGGGCGGAGTTGCGGCTATTGAGCTTACTTTTACCGTTCCCCATGCAGATAAGGTTATTGAGGAGCTTGCAAAGCGTTACACACCTGAACAGATAATCTTAGGTGCCGGCACCGTTCTTGATGCCACGACTGCCAGAATCGCTATGCTTTCAGGCGCTGAGTACATTGTAAGCCCTGCTCTTGACCTTGAAACTCTTCACCTTTGCAACCGTTACAGAGTACCCATGATGCCCGGCATTATGACCGTAACGGAAGGTCTTACCGCTATGGAAAACGGCGCAGATATTCTTAAGGTTTTCCCTGCCGACCTTTTCGGACCGAAGATTATTAAGGACATTAGAGGGCCAATTCCTTATGCAAAGATTATGCCCACAGGCGGTGTTGACGCTGACAACGTAGGCGAATGGATTAAGGCGGGCGCAGTAGCCGTTGGGGCCGGTTCGTCTCTTACGGCAGGTGCTAAGACAGGGGATTACAAGAAAATTACCGAAACAGGTAAGCGTTTTGTTGAGAATATTAAGCTTGCCCGTGCCCAGCTTGCAGGGAAATAAAATAACGGGACTAACTCTATCCTCCCTAATTGAGGGAGGTGGCACGGCGTAAGCCGCGACGGAGGGAGTAAAAAGAGTAAGATTTACAGAAAACTCCCTCAGTCAGCTTCGCTGACAGCTCCCTCTTAGAGGGAGCGTATTTCAATGTCTTAAAATTTAACATCTAATATATAGAAAGGCAGGGGGAATAATTGAAAAAAATAATATCAATATTTTTATCGGTTATTATAATTTTATCAGTTAGCTCTTCTCCTGCTTTTTCTGTTGAAAGCGGAAGTTATTCGTATATCATTGAAAACGGCAAGGCAGTAATAACGGGCTATACAGGAAATGAAACCGGTCTTTCCGTGCCGAGTACTCTTGACGGCTACCCTGTTTTTGCAATAGGCGAGGGCGCGTTTCAAGGCAATGAAAATATTACTTCGGTAACGCTTTCTGAAGGCATTTGTGAGATTAGAGACAGTGCGTTCGCGTCCTGTGTTAATCTTTCTCAAATAAATTTGCCTGCATCTATTACAAGATTCGGTGAAAATGCCATTGAAAACACAGCGTATTATAACGATAAATCAAATTGGACTATAAGGCCTGAGGAATTAGGCAGCCCGTCGGGGGGATTAAATTTCGGCAACGGGCAGGACAAAGTCCCGTGGGAATTTATTATGGCGGATAAGCTCCGATATCTTTATCTCGGAAAGGTTCTTGTCAGGTGCTTTGTTGACGGTTCTTATTCCGTAAGAGATGATACAACGGTTATTGCCGACGCTGCATTTCGCGGAGAAGAGAAATTTGAAGACTGTTATTTGTCCTCAAAAACAGTGACGCTGGGCGCCCGTGCGTTTCAGGACTGCACCTCTCTTACTACCGTTAAAATTAACGATAACTGTAAAATTTACGAAGATGCTTTTTTGAATACTGCCATTTACAATACGAAGTCCAATTGGAAAAAGGATTTTCTTGTTATCGGCACACGGGCAGTCGATTCAAAAAAAGACTGTGACGAACTGAACGTGGGTGACGGTGTAACCTTTATTTCAAGCGGTGTAATAGGCACGAGAAATGTTTATATTCCGTCGTCTGTGGAGCGCATTGACATTGATGCGTTCACGGGCAGAATGTCCGTAATTTACGGTCACGGCGGAACTTATGCTCAAAGCTTTGCCAATGAATACGGCTTTATATTTGTTGATTTAGACAACATTTTATTGGGAGATATGGACTTTGACGGCGTGCTGACGCCAAATGACTATGCAATTTATTACGCTTGCGTTACCTGCGCTCACAAAATGACGAGATATGAAAAACTGGCAGGCGACTTAAACCTTGACGGAGTTGTTGACGCCTTTGACGCAATTCATGTTCAGATTTTAATTAGCGATAAAACGGCAAAAATTAAAGGCGATGTTAACGGAGACGGTGTAATAAATCAAAACGATTACACATTTTTGTTAAACATTGTAATGTGCAATTGCGTAGGCGTGGGAGAGAACTTTATTTACCGCGCCGATTTAAACGATGACGGCGTTGTTGACGCCTTTGACGTAATTTATCTTGATTTATATCTTCACGGACGGGTGGATCTTTAATAATGAGAGTTCTTGAAAATTTAGAGCCGAAAAAAGTATTTGAATATTTTGAGGATTTGTGTAGGGTTCCTCACGGCTCGGGAAACACAAAGCAAATAAGCGATTACTGCGTGGATTTCGCAAAGAAACACGGACTTTCCTACACGCAGGACGAACTGAATAATGTAATCATAAGAAAAAACGCCTCTAAGGGCTATGAAAACAGCCCAACGGTTATTTTGCAGGGCCATCTTGATATGGTTTGCGAAAAGGACAGCGGCGTTTCAATAGATTTTTTGAAGGACGGTTTAACTCTTTCTTTAAACGGCGATTTCGTATCTGCAAACGGAACGACTTTAGGCGGAGATGACGGCATAGCCGTTGCAATGGCGCTCAGCGTGCTGGACAGTGATTCCCTTTTGCACCCACCCCTTGAGGTGCTTTTCACTACTGATGAAGAAACGGGAATGTACGGTGCGGCAGGGCTTGATACCTCGCTTTTAAAGGGTAAAATTTTAATAAATATTGATTCAGAGGACGAAGGCATTTTAACCGCAGGGTGCGCAGGGGGAGCGCGGGCGGAAATAAAAAAAGCCATACGCTTCGGCGAAAGCAAAAGCACGGAAAAGATAGTAATATCAGGGCTTGCGGGCGGTCACTCGGGGGTTGAAATACACAAAAACAGGTACAATGCCAATAAGCTTATGGCAGAGCTGTTAGGCAGGATTCCAAACTTTCAATTAGCCTATATTTCAGGCGGAGCGAAGGATAATGTTATACCCAACGAGTGTGAATGTGCGCTTTCTACCGACTGTGATTTAGATGCAATCATAAGTGATTTCATAAAAGATAAGCAAAATTCTGCCGACCCGAATTTGAAAATCACCGTGACAGACGGTGAAGAGTTGCCCGTTATGGACGAAGAAGCGTCAAAGCAAATCGTAAAGCTTATTTGTGCGTTCCCAAACGGCGTGCAGAAGATGAATGCTCAAATTCCCACACTCGTTCAAACCTCTTTGAACCTCGGCGTGCTGAAAATAGAAGAGGGAAATCTTGTATGCACTTTTTCAGTCAGAAGCTCGGTTAATTCCGAAAAGGTTGAGATATTAAACAAGCTTGAGAATACGGCAAAAGATTTTGGTGCCGACTATTCCGACCACGGCCATTACCCTGCGTGGGAATACAGAGAAAATTCACCGCTCAGGGAAACAATGATTAAAACCTTCGAGAACCTTTACGGCAGAAAACCCGTGGTAGATGTTATTCACGCAGGGCTTGAATGCGGATTTTTCTGTGACAAAATTGACGGGCTTGATGCAGTTTCCTTCGGTCCTGATTTATTCGATATCCACACGAGCCGTGAGCGTCTTTCGGTTTCTTCCACACAAAGAACCTATAAATACCTTTGCGAAACCCTTAAAAATTTGAGGTAAGAAAATGAATATTAAAGAAAGATTTTTGAAGTACGTTTCCTTTGACACAACCTCTTGTGAAGAAAGCGAAACCGTGCCGTCAACAAATAAACAAAAGATTTTAGGCAAATATTTAGAAGAAGAGCTCCGAAAAATCGGTCTCAGTGAAGTTCAAATGGATGAAAACGGCTATGTTTATGCCTTTTTGCCTGCCAATAACGGCTCAGACGATGCAGTAGGCTTTATTGCGCATATGGACACCTCGCCTTCCGTTTCGGGAAAGGACATCAGTCCCGAAAGCATTATTTATACAGGCGGAGATATTAAGCTTAAAAAATGCGGTGAAATAAGTGCTGCGGCTTATCCGTTTTTGCAGGATTTTGTCGGTCAGGAATTGATTGTAACCGACGGAAAAACTCTTTTGGGCGCCGATGATAAGGCAGGCATTGCGGAGATAGTAACTGCCTGCAGTTACCTTATTGAGCATCCGGAAATCAAGCACAAGGGGATTTCAGTCTGCATAACTCCCGATGAAGAAATCGGCAGGGGAGCGGATAATTTTGATTTTTCAAAATTCCGAGCTAAATATGCTTATACCGTTGACGGCGGACTTTTAGGCGAAATAGAGTATGAAAACTTTAATGCCGCATCGGCTGTCTTTACGGTGAACGGAATAAACATTCACCCGGGTGAAGCTAAAAATAAGATGAAAAATTCAGTGCTTATTGCAAATGAGCTTATTAACCTTTTCCCAAAAGCCGAAACGCCTGCGCATACGGAAAACTATGAAGGCTTTTACCATATTTGCGGCATTTCAGGTGATGAAACAAAGACGACGTTTCAAATGATTATCCGTGAACACGATAGAGATTTATTTGAAAAGCGCAAAGCCTTTGCGGAAAATGCGGCGGCTTATATAAATTCGGTTTACGGGGACGGTACGGCCGTTCTTGAACTGAAAGACAGCTATTACAATATGAAGCCTAAAATTTTGCCCCATATGGAGCTTATTGAAAATGCGGAAAAGGCAATGAAAAATGCAGGCGTAACGCCGAAAATTATTCCCATAAGAGGCGGAACAGACGGAGCAACCCTCTCTTATAAAGGTCTTCCGTGCCCGAATCTCTCAACGGGCGGCGCAAATTTTCACAGCATTCACGAATTTGTATCGGTTGATTCAATGGTAAAAATGACC
>JAFLUN010000024.1:14529-26635 GCA_022508785.1 Oscillospiraceae bacterium | reverse complement strand
TGTTTGAAAAAAGGTAAGAGCTTTGTATTTTCAAAAAGTTGTCATTGATTTTCATAAATGTTCTCCTTTTTATTGTCCATTTATATTGTACCTGTAAATACCTCTATGGTATTGCCGTTAAGGTAAACGTCGCCGCTGCTGCTCCAGCAAACGAACAGTTCGCCGCCTTTCATCTGCACGGAAATTTCACTTTCACGGTCACATTTTCCCAATAAAACCGCCGCCACTGCCGAGGCGCAAGCTCCCGTTCCGCAGGCAAGAGTTTCGCCGCTCCCACGCTCGTGAACTCTGACTTTAAGCTGATTTTGCCCGATAACGCTTACAAATTCCGCATTTATTCTGTCGGGAAAATACTCGTGATTTTCAAATCTTTTTCCGTAAATACTTAAATCTATTAAATCGGGGTCATCGCAAAAGGTAACGCAATGTGGGTTTCCCATTGAAAGGCAGGTCACGTCAAAATATCTGTCATACACAAAAATACTTTTGTTTTTCACAACGGAATCGCCGAACCGCGTAGGGATTGACTTTCCGTTAAGCACGGGTTTGCCCATATTAACGGTGGCGCTAACGGCTTTTCCGTCCTTTTCTTCAATTGCAACCGTTTTTATGCCCGAAAGCGTGTTTATCTCCGCGCTTGCTCCGCTGATTCGCCCTCTGTCATAAAGAAATTTCGCAACGCAACGCACGGCATTTCCGCACATTTTTGCCCGTGAGCCGTCGGCATTGTAAATGTCCATAAAGCAGTCGGCTTTTTCGTCGGGATTTATAATAACTACCCCGTCAGCGCCTATTCCGTAATGATATTTACTGAGAGTTTTCGCCAAATGCTCAGGATTTTCCACGGTTTCGCAAAATCCGTCTATGTAAATGTAATCGTTGCCTGCCCCGTGCATTTTTACAAAATTCATCATATCCCCTCCAAAGAAAAGATATGATGAACCGTTATTGTTTATTCATATAAGGGGAAGCGTGCAACCATATCCGCAACGCGCTTTGCAACCTCTTCCTTTTTGTTTTCAAAATCAGTAGCGCAAAGGTAAATGCACTCTGCAATTTCGTCCATTTCAGCAACACCCATACCTCTCGTTGTAACGGCAGGTGTGCCAAGGCGTATACCGCTTGTAACGAAGGGCTTTTCAGGGTCGTTGGGGATTGCGTTTTTGTTTGCCGTAATGTGAACCTCGTCAAGTCGTTTTTCAAGCTCTTTTCCCGTAATGCCAACTGAACGCAAATCCACAAGCATAAGGTGATTGTCCGTTCCGCCTGAAACTAAATTTATGCCTCTGTCTGTAAGACCTTTGGCAAGTGCCTTAGCGTTTTCAACAACCTTTTTCTGATACTCCTTGTATTCGGGCTTGAGCGCCTCGCCAAAGCAAACTGCTTTACCCGCAATAACGTGCATAAGCGGGCCGCCCTGAGTGCCGGGGAAAATCGCCTTGTTAAACTGTTTGCCAAACTCAGCATCCTTGCAAAGAATAATACCGCCTCTGGGTCCTCTGAGAGTTTTGTGTGTTGTTGAAGTAACAACATCAGCGTAAGGCACGGGTGACGGGTGAACGCCTGCCGCAACAAGACCTGCAATGTGAGCCATATCAACCATTAAGTAAGCGCCGTTTTCGTGGGCGATTTTTGCCATTCTCTCAAAGTCGATAACTCTGGGGTATGCAGAAGCGCCTGCAACGATAAGCTTCGGTTTATTTTCCTTTACCAGCTCTTCAAATTTTTCGTAATCAATGAATCCCTCTTCGTTTACGCCGTAGGGAATGAAATTGTAATATTTACCCGACATATTAACGGGTGAGCCGTGGGTTAAATGGCCGCCCTCGGCAAGATTCATACCCATTACCGTGTCACCGGGGTTAATAAGAGCAAAGTAAACCGCCATATTTGCCTGTGCGCCCGAGTGGGGCTGAACGTTTACGTACTCAGCGCCGAAAAGCTTTTTAAGTCTTTCGCAGGCTATATCCTCAACCTTATCAACAAATTGACAACCGCCGTAATAACGGTGACCTGAATAGCCTTCCGCATATTTGTTAGTAAGAACGCTGCCCATTGCCGCCATAACCTCGGGCGAAACAATGTTTTCACTTGCAATAAGCTCAATGTTCTGCTTCTGTCTTACAAGCTCTTCGTTCATAGCCGCCGCAACCTCAGCGTCACTGTTTGCAATAAAACCTATGGTATCCAAATAATTACTGTACATTTTCAAATTCCTCCTGCTTTTATTCTTTTTTGCTTACTCTTCGGGGAAGAATGCCTTGTGGATTGCAGAAACTGCTTTGTCGGCAGAATCAATGTCTATAAGAACTGAAATTTTAATTTCACTTGTTGAAATCATATCAATGTTAATGTCGTGCTCATAGAGCGCCTCAAACATTTTTGAAGCAGTGCCGGGGTGGGATTCCATACCGGCGCCTACAACAGAAACCTTTGCAACGTTAGTGTCGCAGATAATATCGTCCGCTGAAATGTCAAATGCGTCTGCAATGCAGGAAACTGCTTCCTCTGCGTTGCCCTTAGCTACGGTAAAGGTAATATCCTTTGTGGCATCTCTGCCTACCGACTGCAAAATAATGTCAACGTTGATTTTATGCTTTGCAAGAACTGAGAAAAGCTTGAAAGCAATTCCGGGTGTATTTGAAATTTTGGTAACTGAAATACGGGCAACGTCTGTGTCTTTAGTGACACCTCTTATAAGCATTTTTTCCATTTTAGCGATCTCCTTAACTATTGTACCGGGAACTCTCTTCATACTTGAGAGAACCTCTAATTTTACGTTGTATTTTTTCGCCATTTCAACCGAACGGTTGTTAAGAACCTGAGCGCCCAAGGTGGCAAGCTCAAGCATTTCGTCATAAGTAATTTCCTGAAGCTTTTTAGCATCGGGAACCTTTCTCGGGTCTGCTGTGAAAACACCTTCAACGTCAGTAAAAATCTGACAGCGGTCTGCGTGCATTGCCGCCGCAATAGCAACTGCGCTGGTGTCCGAGCCGCCTCTGCCGAGCGTTGTTAAATCGTCATATTTGTTTATTCCTTGGAAGCCTGCCACAACAACGATGTTGTGACGGTCAATTTCCGCACGGATACGGTCTGCCTTCACGGATTTTATTCTCGCAATACCGTAAGCAGACGTTGTGTTAAAGCCTGCCTGCCAGCCTAAAAGCGATACTGCAGGGCAACCGAGCTTCTCGATAGCCATAGCAAGAAGTGCGATTGAAATCTGCTCGCCTGACGTTAAGAGCATATCCATTTCTCTTTTTGAGGGCTTATCGGTAATTTCATAAGCCTTTTCAATAAGGTCATCTGTCGTGTCGCCCTGAGCGGAAACAACAACCACTACATCATTGCCCTCACGGTAAGTGTCGGTAATGATTTTGGCAACATTCATAACCCTTTCGGCATTGGCAACTGAGCTTCCGCCGAATTTTTGAACTATAAGTCCCATTATATTTCACCTCACTGGAATTTCTCAATAATCTGTAATTCTGATAAGCGATTTTATTTCAATTTCCGCAATATTTTTAAGAGCGGAAACAAGCTTTCTCTCTTCGTCGCATTTTGTTACAAACGCAATTTCATCTTGCGGCGCATTTTCTTTTGTAATAATCTTAATCTCGCCTATTGTATTTTCAATAGCAGATATTGCTTTTTCTTTATCCTCTGTCTTAGCGCGGATGTAAAGGGGATTTGAAGCCGTATCAAAATCCACAACATAATTTTCTACGGAGTCGCCCCAGCCGAAGGGCTTTCTCTTGTCGGCATTTCTTGCGCAGTCAATAACGTCTGCAACTACTGCCGAAGCCGTGGGAAGCTTGCCGGCTCCCTTGCCGTAAAATACAACGTCGCCCGTTGCGTTTCCTCTTACGAGTATAGCATTGAAAACATCGTTAACAGATGCTAACTGACTGCCGTTCATAACTATTGCAGGGGAGACCACGGCAGAGATTTTGTCATTATCTATTTTCTTTGCTCTGCCCAAAAGCTTAATAACACCACCGAGCTTTGAAACATAGGAAACATCGTCAAGAGTAATTTTTGTAATGCCCTCAGTATAAACAGATTCTGGGTAAACGTGCTTGCCGAAGCAAAGAGATGCAAGAATACAAATCTTTCTGCAAGCGTCGTGACCCTCAATGTCAGCAGTCGGGTCTTTTTCAGCGTAGCCGTTGTCCTGCGCTAAGCGTAAAGCGTCCTCAAAGCTCATATTCTTTTCAATCATCATTGTAAGAATAAAGTTTGTGGTTCCGTTAAGGATTCCCGCAATCTCGTCTATTTCATTTGCGGCAAGGCACTGGGATATAGGACGGATAATCGGAATACCGCCGCCCACAGATGCCTCAAAAAGGAAATTCACATTATTTTCCCGTGCCAGCGTTAAAAGCTCATATCCCTTTGATGCCACAAGCTCTTTATTAGACGTAACAACGCTTTTGCCAGTTTTTAAGCAAGATGAAACAAACTCAAAGGCAGGGTGAAGACCGCCCATTGTTTCAACAACAATTTTAACTTCGTCGTCATTTAAAATAACGTTAAAATCCTTTATCATTTTTGATTCGTTGGGGTCGCCGGGAAAATCACGCAAATCAAGAATGTACTTAACCTCAAGCTCGTTTTGTGTACTGCGTTTTACAATGCTTTCGTGATTCGTGGTGATAACCTCAACAACTCCGGAACCAACCGTTCCGTAACCCATTACTGCTACTTGCATTATATTCACTTCCAAAAATAATAGTTAAAGATAATAAAAATAGTAATAAACTACCACGCTATGTATTTTAACATAATTTATCTTTGTATAAAAGGGGAAAATATTATATAAATAATTAAATTTTAAAGAAATTTTTAGAAATGTTTACATATTTTTAAGCAAATCCAATTGTATTGTTAAAAAAAATGGTTTATTATATAATAAACAAATTGTGCAAAGCACAAATTGCGGCTCAGCCGCAGAGGCGTTAGCAATAATTTATAATATAGAATATTATTTTTCGAGGTTGTTAAAAAATGGATGCTCTCCAAAGGAAGAAAAAATTTATAATTGACGTAATTTACATCGCATTTGTCTTAGTCATATTTTATTTCTTTATGAAATATGCTTTTGGGCTGTTTTTACCGTTTATTTTGGCACTTACGGTTGCCGCCGCGCTTCAAAGGCCCGTAAACTTCATTTGCAAAAAAACTCCGCTAAAGAGGGGTATTGTTTCGGTCTTTTTGGTGCTGTTTTCGGTTACGATAATTCTTGGCTTATTAACAGCGCTTGTAGTGCGTATCGGTGTAGAACTGCGTGGCTTCGTTCAGTACCTTATTATTCAGCTTCAGGACATTCCATCGTTTATTGCAAAGCTTGAATCATATGTCAGCTCGCATCTTTCTTTCCTGCCGGACAGAATAGAGAGCGCTGTAACATCGTTTATGAGCGATAAGGTAGACAGCCTTTTGAACAATGCAGGCTCAGGGTTTGATTTTTCTGCCCTCAGAACTCCGCTTTTAGGTGTTTGGAATACAGTAAAGCACATTCCGTCAACGATTGTAGCAATCGTTATTTCCGTTGTTGCCTGCTGCTTTATGACGGCGGACTTCGCAACGGTTCGCAAAATCATTCTTTCGCTTTTCCGCGCAGAAACACGGGACAAAATCATTCGTTCTAAAAAGCTTCTCGTTCCGTCCCTTTCAAAAATGGCAAAGGCCTACGGCATTATTATAGTTATAACGTTTTCAGAGCTTGTGCTCGGACTGTTTCTTTTAAAGCTTCTCGGAATTTACGAGGGCGGGTACATCTTCATTTTCGCCCTTATTACCGCTATTATTGATATTGTGCCCATTCTCGGCACGGGAACGGTCCTCGTTCCGTGGGCGCTTTACTGCCTGCTTGACGGCAAAATTTCCCTTGCAATAGGAATATTTGTTATGTACGCCTGCATTACAATAATAAGGCAGATAATCGAGCCGAAGCTGGTTTCCAATCAGCTGGGAATACCGCCCTTTGCAACGATTATTGCAATGTATGTGGGCTCGCAGATTTTCGGCGTGCTGGGAATTTTCATTCTTCCCATCACTCTTGTTATGGTTAAGCTCTTGAACGAAGAGGGCATTATTCATATTTTCCACAAGCTTGACGAAGAAAAACCGAAGCCTGCCGAAAAGATAGATGAGGTAACTGATGATTGATATTCACAGCCATATAATTTATGACATTGATGACGGAGCGCAGAGTTTGGAGGAATCGGTAATACTCTGCCGTCAGGCCGCGGACAACGGCTTTAACGGCATTGTTGCCACGCCTCATTTTGTTGACTACCGAAATATTGAGGATTTTGTTTTAGAGCGTGATTCAAAGCTCAGCCTGCTTCGTGAAAGGCTCGTTGAAGAGCAAATCGGCATAACTCTTTATGCAGGCGCAGAGCTTTTTTTGAGCCGCGGAATTTTTTCCGCAGGGGATTTAGACGAGCTTACAATTAACAATTCCCGTTATATGCTTTGTGAGTTCCCCTTAGACCGCTTTAATGTTGAGGACGGACTTGATGAAATTGATGAACTGATATACCGAGGATATACTCCCATTGTCGCTCATCCAGAGCGATACTTTGAGGTTCGCAGAGATTTTAGAATAATTGAACTTCTTTTAGAGCGAGGTGTTATTTTTCAGGTCAATGCGGACAGTCTTGCAGGCAATCTTGACGGTACTGCGCAAAAAATTGCCGTCAGTTTAGTTAAAAACGGTGCCGCAAGGTTTATTGCAAGCGACGCACACGATATTCGCCGCAGGAATATGAATTTCGGTAAAAAGTTTTCAACCGCTCCTCCCGAAATTACTCAAAACGATTTAATAACCTGCTTTGAAAAATACCCGAACGCAGTTGTAAATGATGAGGATATATTTTAGATATTAGATTTTAGATGTTCCGCTCCCTCGGCGAGGGAGCTGTCAGCGACGCTGACCGAGGGAGTAAATTATTCAATATTCATTATTCATTTGATTTTGTTTTTAATGAATAATAGAAACCTGCCCCTATAAATAAAACAACGCTTACGAAACGGCTTTTTCACACTTCGTAAGCGTTAATTTTATATTCTCTTTATAGTTTGTTTTTAACTATATGCATTCTTTACCGCCGCCATTACCTTCGTTGCAACGGGGACTGCCGTCCCTATACTGTATGACGAATTTTCCACAACGACTATTATCGCAAAGGGGTAATCGGGATTTGAAGAAAATCCTGCAAAAAGCGCATTGGGCTTTGCGTCTTCGCTGTCGCTGATTTCCGCAGTACCCGTCTTTCCGCACATCTGAAGCCCCGCGAATCTGTAATCGCCGTAATTGTTTTTAACATTTGACCGCATATACTCTTTCAGCTCCTGCGCAACAGTGGGAGAAAAATATTCGCCTACGGTCTGTGTCTTTGCAGTATACAGCACCTTTTCGTTGGGCGTTGTTATTGAGCTTACAATATACGGCTCTACTGCCGTTCCGCCGTTGGCTATCGACGAAATCAGCGTGAGCATATGGCACGGGTTCACAAGGGTCGTATATTGACCTATTCCTGCCCAACCTAAGTCCAGCGCTTTTGCATCATTCAGCTTTAAGGTTGACATACTGCAAGAAATTCGCCCGTTAATTTTATTCATTTGCGTGTTAAAGCCTGCTTTTTCAGCAGTCGCAGTCAGCCTTTCTTTACCGAGAGTGTCCGCAAGTGTTGCAAATGCAGAGTTGCACGACTGATTAAACGCCTTTTCAATCATAATATTTTTGTGCACTCCACTGCAATAAACGTAGCCTTCGCCGATTTGCACCTGTCCTTTGCCGTTTTTACCGTTGCAATTAAACGTAATATCCTCTAAATTCGGAATATTTTCAATGGCAGAGGCAAGAGTGATTATTTTAAATGTAGAACCGGGCGTATAAAGCCCTTTAAAGAACTTGTTAAGATACATTCCCTCTTTTTCTTCCGAGGGCTTATTCAACGGGTCGTAAGACGGAGTTGAAACGATGCACACAATTTCACCCGTTTTGTAATTCATAACGCCCACAACGCCGTCCCGTCCGTTCATTGCGTTGTAAGCCGCCTTGCAAATGTCAGCATCAAGGGTTAAAGCGATATTATTTCCTTTGCCGTAGCGTTTCAAATTAAAAATGCCGTCCGTGAGAGTGTAGCCCGTAAGCTCGTCTTTAAAGGCGGTTTGAACGCCGCTTGCAATGTAGCCTTCGCCGTCGCCTACCGTTTGCAAAGTCGCCGCTCTGATTACTGCATCTTTGTTATATGTGCGGACGCCGTCTTCCGTTGCCGCAAGCAAAGTGCCGTTTCTGTCGGAAATATCCCCTGCCGTAAATCCGCCGTCAATATAAAGATGGCGGTTTGCTTTATTCATTGCCCATTTGTCTGCATTCGTAGCAAGTCTGTAATATGCAAGAAAAGAGCCTGCCAAGAAAACTATTACTAAAAGGTAAAGCGTTAAAGCTCTTCGTGATATGGATTTCACTGCCGAACACCCCCATATCTGTATGTGCCTCTGTCAACCGCTTTTATGAACGCAAGCAGCATCCAGCAGCTCATTATTGACGAGCCGCCTCTTGAAACGAAAGGCAAAGTTACTCCCGTCATTGGTAAAATATCGTTTACGCCGAATACGTTAAGTGATGCCTGAAACAGCATGAGAGCCGCTGCCGCGCAGGCGCAAATTGCGTAAAAGGACGAGCGCGCATATCTTGAATGTTTAATTGAATAGACGAGGAGCGCAACGTATGACAATAGAATCGCCGCCGCCATTATCCAGCCGAACTCTTCGCAAACCACGCCGAAAATTAAATCCTCGGTTGCGGCAAAAATATTTCTAAGCTTGCCGTTGCCAAGACCAACGCCGAACAGTCCGCCTGAGGCTGAATAAATCATAACTCTTGTCTGCTGGTAGCCTGAGGTGTCAAAATATTCCCAAACATGCCCAAATGCCGCAAATCTGTTTGCAACGTAGGGTTTAAATCGCAATATCAGCACCCCGCCCAAAAGCGCCGCCGCACAAACGAGGATAAGCGTGCGCACGTCGCCCGAGCGCATAAATGATATAACAAGAAACGTGAAAAAGAATATAAGCGCCGTGCCGAAATCGTACATTAAAAACAGCGTTCCGATGCACCCCATGGCGAAAATAATAAATTTCGTAAGGCTTTTGTTTGATTGGAGCTTTTCAAGAGTTGCCGCACCCACGAAAATGAACGCAACCTTAACTAATTCTGACGGCTGAATTGACAGTCCGCCGATGTAAATCCAGTTTTTAGCGCCGTTTGTGAATTTTGCGAAAACAAGAGTGAATACAAGAAGTCCGAAGGCAAGAAAAGCGGCAGGGTAGCGCAACCGCATACAAATATTTATGTCACGCAGTATTATTTGCAGTATGATAAACCCTGCAATGCCAAGGAGTGTTGCAACAAGCTGTTTTACTGCAAGGGACGGGTACACGCTTGCCGTCACAGACAGTCCGATTGAGGTTAAAAGGAATGCTATCAGCTCAACCTCAAAGCCGCGTCTGCCCAAAATAAACCTTGCGCACAGAAAATAGATGTATTCCACTAAAATATAACCGCCGAAGGTGATGATAATATTAAGTCTGTTCTCACTTTCGCCTTTTTCTATGAGCGTGAACGCACAAATAAGCTGAAACAGCGTAATAACTGCCAGCATAATTGCAAGATTCACGTTTTTACCTGACTTTTTTATGCTTTTATCCATATTACTCTTTTTCTCCGAACAGAAAAGCAAAATCGCCGAATTTTATAACATCGCCTACACTTAAAGCGGTTGGTTTCATTAAAACATCTCCGTTTAAAAGGGTGGGCGTTGTACGGCTTAAGTTGTGAATGTACCAAGTGCCGTTTTCGTTGGTGAAAACCGCCTGTTTTCGTGAAATGTTGGGAGCTGTAATTTCAATGTTACTGCCCGCTTCTCTGCCCACGGTGGCGTAATCGCCCTCAAGCAGAAATTCACCGCCTGAAACAATGTCCGTAAGGGCATATTCTCTTTGCTCCGGGGCGGAATTTTTCTTTTCTTTAATATCGTCTTCCGCCTCACGGGCAACGTAAAATTTCATTATCGCCATACCGAAGGCTATGGTGTCCCCGTGGGAGAGCTTTGCTTTTTTCTCGATTTTTTCGCCGTTCACATATACACCCTGTTTTGAATCAGTGTCAAAAATGTAAAATCCGTCTTTTCGTAACGCTACAACGGCGTGAGCGCGTGAAACTGACGGCAATTTAAAACGAACGTCAGTATTTCTTGCTCTGCCGACCGAGGTTTCGTAGCAGGTCATTTCATATTCTTCATTTGTTGCAAGGTCACGGAAAACGGCATAAATTTTTTTCTTTGGGCGCAGTCGCAAGAGGGAAATTGCGCAGTTTATGAGTACGGCAATTGCAAAAGCACAGAGCAAATACCGCGTGTAATATTCAATTTCAGCCATATTTTCGCCCCCTCGGTTTATAATTTGTTTATTTAAGAATATATTTTTTCCGGAAAAATGTCAAGTATTATTACAGGTTTGTAATTTCAATTGTGTTGTAGGGGACGATGCCTCATTGTCCCGCAACACGGTTTAAAATTTTGGGCGGTTCAAGGGTACCGCCCCTACAAGTTTGCTAATATTTTAAAATGTCAACACATAAAAAACCCGACGGGGTGAGCCGTCGGGAAAAATTTATTTTTTTGTTCTGCAATAATAATACACTTTCGTGCAAGCTATGCTTTATTAGCCCCACCAAATGTCGCCTGAATCTTCATCAGGGTCTGTTGTGCCAATTGAAAATGTAATAATGTCTTCTACTTCGTAAACTGTTACGTCGAAGTCCGGTGTTAAATATTCACGCATCGTTATTACTCCTTTCAATTAAGCTTTGGGGAAATAAACTTCGAAAAGCTCTTCATAGTTAACTTCCTGTACACCGTCGAAGTAATAGTACTTACCTTCAGTGTCTTTTACATAGCCAAGGCAGTTAACACCGTTGGTTCTGTTAACATCATTAATGTCGGTGATAAGGCAGGTAAAGATATACTCGCCGTTTGCGTGCTGCATGTACTGTACAGGAACCTTCTTGTAGTTAGAAGCTGAACCGCCTTCAGCAACAGACTTAGCCGTTTCAAGGTCCATTGTGGGAACCTTTGTCTGAACGGCATAAACAAAGCCTGCTTCTGCAATCATTGTTGCTGCAGTTGCATCGTCAGCATCGAATGTTGCCTGGAAGTTCTCTTCTGAAATTCTTGCAACAGTTCTTACATCGAACATTTTCTGGTAAGCGCTTGCAGGGCTGTCTTTAGAAGAGATTCCGTGGAATCTGATCTGTGTCTTGCTGTATTCAACAATTGACTTAACAACTTCCTGAGTGCCAACAGTTATCTCTAACTTCGGGCTGGGTTCATATACACCTGCGGCGATCTTGTTGTTCTTATTAGCACTTTTTGTGTTGTTATAAGAACTACGACCGTTAACATTAACACTTGCAGGGCATCCGAAGTTTGCGGGTGTGCCAACTTCAGCGTCTGTTCTAACCTTAAATGTAAGGCTGTACATGGGTTTATCAGCATTTTCCTGAATATAATAAGGAGAGCCCGCAGCAAGCTGTATTCCTAAAACATATACGAAAGAGTCCCAATTAGGTTCGTCAGCCTTCTCTTCATCAGTCCATAATGCTGCAGATTTGGTGTAGTTTGTATTAGAATTTGTTGGGCTCAAATGATTTGCTTGTGCATTGTTGGAATCTACCCAAGAAGCAACACCAAGCCATTCTACTGAACCTGGAACAAACTCATATACCCTTTCATCAAAGTATATGCTATGAGTGAAACCTGTCATAGCATCATTCTCAACAGCTGAATTAGTGTAAACATAAAGTTTTACTGTTTGACCGGGTTCAACAGATGTAATTGTATTACCCTTTTCGTCAACAAGCTCATAAGCCATAGAAATTTGATAACTTCCGGAAGGTGCAGCAGCGCCTGCAGCTGAAGAGCTAAATACAAAGACAGAAGAGATCATTATTACTGCAAGAACTACACTAATAACTTTTTTCATCGTCTGCATTTAAAAAATACCTCCTAAAATACAATGCAAATTAAATACT
>JAFLUN010000024.1:8327-14429 GCA_022508785.1 Oscillospiraceae bacterium | reverse complement strand
ACAATGCAAATTAAATACTATCCTGAATCGCTTCATAGAATGCAGCGGCTAATTCTCCTTGATTGAACTCGTCACCACTCTCAAGAGCGTTAAACAAATCAGAAACATCACTGGTATCAAAATAAGTATCTGCATTGTAGTCAGCAGCAATAAATTGTGCGATGGAATCAAACGGGTCGCCAGTTTCCAATGCATCAAAACTTAAAGAAACATCGCTTGAGTCTATATAACCGTCGTTGTTAACATCGCCAAAATATACATAATAATATGTTTCGATAACAGTTTTGCCGTCGGCTGCAAGAACTTCTATTTTAGTTCCTGTTGAATCGTAGCCGTCAGCTTCTTCTGTTCTTGTGAATACGATAAAGTCGTCGCCAAGTTCAGTTGTTAAAACTTCTTCAAGAGTATATTCAAATACATCTGCACCGTAAATTAAACCGGTTGCAGTGGCGTCAACAGCATCGTCATAATCACCTTCGTACCATTCAAGGTAAAGACCGATAACATCAGTGTCAATTACAACATCATCAGCAAAATCGAAATCTTCTTTAACCTTAATTGTGTTAGGTGTTTCTTCTTCTGCTACAACTTGAATTTCCGCATAAGCAGAAGAAATCCTTGCATCGTCAATTACTTCGCCCTTTGAGTCAACTTCAGGGTTGCCGCTGCTGTTTTTAGCAACATAAAGTGCACCAGAGGGGTGAGTTGTTGTTTTGATTGCATCTTCAATGCAGTCAAAAATAACTGTATCTGATTTTGCGTTTTCTTTTGCTGTAATTTTGAGCGTCATAACAGTTTCATTGTTATATTCCTTAATCTCTGAATAGTAAGGAGCAATGTAAACAAGAGCTCTTAAAGCAGCAGTTTCAGGTGTGTGCTCAACTGATTCATAGAACTTTGCAACATCAGGTGCTGTTTCATCAGCAATCTTTGCATTTTCAAGTTCAGTTGTAGCTTCAACATCAACATTTGAATTATCAAAGAAAATGGGGATTGAAATAGCGCTTACATAGTAGTTAGCTGTTAACTTAACTTCTATAGTAGTGGATTCGCCGGGAGCAAGTGTTGTTTTGTCATCTACTACATTGAAGGAGATTTCATAATAATCACCGTCAGCAGCAAAAGCAACAGAAGCCATGGACAATACCATTACTAATGCAAGCACAATACCAATTACCTTTTTGATATTTGACATCGTTTTTCCTCCTATTAAATTTTTAGTCTTCCTTGTCTACGCGGCAAAACCCGAACGCCGCATAACTCTAAATCCTTTTGCCGCGGCTTATTCGGCAAAAGCGACATTACATTTTGCACATAAAATTATGAAGACCGGCAAAATGCAGAGGAGTGAACATTTTTCGCAGATAAACGACCTGCCCGGTAACACGTTCAAACCGACTGGGTAATTTTTGGCTAAGAGCGTCTTGACCGCTTTGGTAAAACAGCGGCAGTTAAGACGTAATATTCTACGGAACTGACCCTTAAAAAACCTGTTCCGTGAACATCAAATTTACAGCTATTTGCTGCAGTTTCAAATTATACACCTGACAAATAGCTTTGTCAACTGTAAATTTTTCATATTACGTTAAATTTTTCTTTAATATAATATGAAAGTTTAAATCTTTTTTATTCGCCGGGGCGAGCGTTTAACCCGCCCCTTTGAATTGTTTAAGGAAAATTAACCAATTATTCGCCAGCTGCTGATAATGTCTGGTCGATAGCGTTTACGCACTGAACGCCCTCAACGAGCATACCGTAGTCAGTTGAATCAATGATTCCGTCATGGTTAAGGTCTGCTGCGTCATCATAGATAGCGCCCATGTGGTATGTGCCGTCGTGGTAAGCGTGGTCAACTTCGAGAGCGTCGAATGCGTCAACTGCGCCGTCACCGTTTACGTCACCGAAGATAACAACGTAGTAAGATACGAGAGGAGTATCAGTCTCATCTGTAATCTTAAGACATGTACCTGTGCCGTAGAAGCCTGCCTTAGATGCTGAAATATCAAGTGTATATTCGCCATCCTTCGGAGCTATGAAGTCAACTCTGTCAGTAATGTCTTCTGTTGTTGTGATAGCGTTGGGCTGGAAGCCAACAACTAAGAGAACGTCGTTGTTAGAAACAATGTTAAGATCAGGATCGTTTTCTACAACCTCTGCTTCGCAGGTGAAGTATGAGATAGCCTGACGAAGTTTGTCAGCTGCTGCGTCAACAGCTCTCTTATTCTTAACTGAGTTAATTCTGTCATACTCCTGGAAGGTAAGAGCAGAATAGTCATAAAGAATACCTTTGTAAGGTTCGCCGTCAACAGTTACGCTGTAAGGAACACCAAGTGCTCTTACAAGAGCTTCAAGAGCTTCTTTCTCAGAAACGCCTGCCTCCGGATTTACCTTATACTTAGACGTGCTGTAGTAGTTAACGATAGCTGTACCTACTTTGATAAGCTCATTAAGCTCATGTGATAAGTACGTACGGTCAGTATGAATGTTCTCATAATCGTCAGCTGCTGATTCAACATTATCCTTCATTGACTTATATTTCTCAAGAAGTTCATTCTGAGAAACCATAAGCTCATACTTAGCGTCAAATACTTCGTGCGGTAATGCGTTCTTAGTGCCTGCAATGTGCTTTGCATTTGCAAGAGCTTCAGTGTAGCGATTCCAAGAATCTACCGAGTAATCTGCCTGTACATAATTCTGAGCTTCTGCATAGGCAATTTCTTTGTTGATGAACGTCATGTCGGCAGTCTTTAACGTTGCCTTCATGAAGTTGTAGTAATAGGTAAGTTTAGCTTTCTGGTCTGCAGTCTCAAGCTTAGTGTAGGTTGCAGGAACGAAATCAGCTAATGCGTCTTCGTAAGCCTTCATATCGTCCGCTGTCTTGCCTTCAACTGTTTCGGGGATAGCCTTCTTGTAAACTTCATTAGCCTGAACGTCCTTAGATGCGATAATAGCTTCTACGAGCTTATCGCCCCAAACGCTGTCAATGTACTTCTGAGGCTCTTCCGGACCCTTTGTAGACTTAATCATCTCACGGGCTGAAGTTCTCTGTTTCTCATACTGGAAGTACTCGAAGAGCTTGTAGTCCTGGAAGTTAAGGTCCTGCTTACCGGTTTCAATACCCTGAAGAACACCATCAACCTCAGAAACATCACCGGAATCTACTACCATACCGCCCTTCATAAGTTCATCGTATGCATTTTCAAGAGCTTCGATTGCGGGCTCGATCTGCGGCTGAACTGTATCAACATAGTCAGTTCTCTTTGCAACGCCTGCAAGCTCAACAACCTTAATAAGTGCTGCCTCATAAGCTGCCCACTTGGTCTGATCTTTGAACTGAGATGCCTGAAGGTTCTTCTGAGTGTATTCAACTGCTACTCTGTCAACATTAAAGTCATTGTAGTAAATGAAGTCAACAGTGTAGTCCTTACCTGATGAACCGTACTTAATGGTGGTTGTACCCATGTCATAAACGCCGTACGGGAATTCAGTATTTTCATCTACGCCTGCCTTTACATCGTAAAGGTAACCTGATGATGAACCGGGTTTGGTGTCAGTCGGCTCTTTATAAACTGTTACGAAGCCTGCATCTGTGTAGTTAGTTCTGTGTACGAAATAATTAGCAGCAATACCTGAAACTGCAGCGCCGTTTGTACCAAGTGAAGCGGGGGATTTGCTTGAAGGAGCAAATGTAGCGCCTACTGTGGGCTTCTTGTAGCTGACAGTAGCCATGTAGTTCGTTACTGAACCGTAAATGTCTTTAGTGAACTCATACAGTCTGTACTCGTTGTTCTGAGTATAGTCCTTATCAACACCGCCAGCCATTTCGTTCAACTGGTCGGTAACACCTGAAACGTAAACATAGTTAACTGCTGTCTGAGTACCGCCAAGGTCTTTATTGTCTTTACCCTTGAACTGGTAAGTGATTGTTACCTTTGAAACAACGTTCTCGCCGGGAACTGTAAGCGGAATGTTCTTGTTTTCACCGGGTGAAACTGTGAACGGTACAGCCTGTGATGTTGAAACGCCGTTTGTAAACTCAATCTTACTAACTGTAATTGAATATGCTGTGTCAGTTGTGCTGCTGCCTCTGTGTGTGAGAAGCATACCTGATGCTGCGTTAATAATGTTGAGTGTCGGGTTGTTTGTGCTGTAAAGATATGTTGCATTCCAATCGTTTGCAAAATACATATTCGGATCAGCATACTTCTGCGGGTCTGTTGTCCAACCAACGAAGAAGTTAAAGATCGGAAGAAGCGGAACAAGCAAACCGTTGTTGTATGCTGTGCCGAGCTGGCCAACAAGGTTAACGATTGTTGTTCTGATGTTAGCCTGATTAAGAAGCGTGTTAACAGAAGTAATAGCTGCCGGAATAAGAGTCATACCTGCAACCTTGCTTGTGATACCGTTAAGAAGGTTAACGAGGAGCTGAACAAGTGTGTCAGCAATGTTACCGCTTCTCAAAATGCTGTTTGCCGGAATGTGAAGGATTTTAACGAGCTTGTTAACGTCAAGGTTTACAATTGAGTCAACAAGGCCGTCCTTAAGAAGCTTCTCAAGGACTGTCTTTGAACCGTAAGTTGAACCGGTAAGACCGTCAGTATTGAGAAGGTTTTCAAGTGCCGGGAATAATTTAAGGAATATTGTGTTAAGCTTATTGAACGGGTTCTGATATGTTGCAAGATCAACAGTGCTGCCGGCATCAACAAACTTGCCGAAATGCCATGCCCATATTGTGTTCTCATCAAGAGCCCAGTCAACAATCCAGTCAACTGCTACAAGCCAAGAAGGTGTGCCGTCAGTTGCTTTGTAAGAATTTTCTGTGAATGTGATCTTATCGCCTGCTGATGTTGTGTTCTTACCTGTAAGAGCAGGAAGAGCACCGAGGTTAGCCATTACTGAATAGTAACCTGTGTCTGCATCTTCACCGATATCAGTGATGTTGCGAAGGTAGTACATACCAAGGTTAACACCCATATAAAGTGTAATGTCAAGCCACTCGTCAGCTGAGTGTTTAGCAAGTTCTCTTGCACCGCCGTTGCTGCTGTTGCCGTAGTTAGTGTAAATCATAGCGTCGAAGTTGTAGGAAGGCATAAGCTGTGTGCAAAGTTCACGAACAACTACTGCTGCGATTGCTGTCATCGGCTGGTCAACGATGTTATCCGGGAAATAGATCTGCTTCATAAGAAGGCTTGAGATTCCCTGCGCAATAAGAGCCTTAGTAGCCTGCTCTTTTGTGCCGGTTTCCATCATTACCTTAGCAAACTGTGCGTCCATGAAATACTCGTCGAAGATTTCTTCGGGAGCAATTGTGAAGAACTTTCTTGCAACATTCAAAATATTGTCAAGAAGGGGAGCATTGGTGTTTGTCTTGCCGCCCTCTGTCCATGCGAAGATATCGTCACGGCTGTATTCCTTATCTTTAAATGACCAATCCTCTTTGATCATTGCCTTAATTGCTTTGCCGATAAGGTCGTTAAGGCCGTCAAGAGCGTAAGCATAACCCTTTGTATTCTTAGAGTTGCCGGGGATGAACTCGTCAAGGAAATCAGCTGAGATGTTCCAATCCCAGTTAAACATTGCATAATATGCAGAAAGGTTGCTGGGAAGTGTGCCCTTGAAGAATTTATCCTGATATCTGTAGTAAGGAGTAGAAACGTCATTACCGTCAGCATCTTTTGTTGTGATTACTTTGTAATCTGTATATTCCCAAGTGTAGTAACCCTGAGCTTTTGTGAAGAAGTCGCCGGGGTCACCGCTTGCAGCTTTAATTGCTGCAACTTCTGCTGCAACTTCAGCACTGCCCTTTTCGCCGATCGGGTCGAACTTAACATCGAAAGCTTCAGCGATAAGCTTCTTAGCTGAACCGTTAAGAACTGTGGGAGCCATTTCAGCGAAGATATAGGGAGCAAAGCTGTAAAGAAGAGAAGCAAGTGAATCACTACCGTTAATGTCGATAGAAAGCTTGCCTGCCTCAAATGCAGCTTTAACTGAGGGAAGCCAATAACCTGACTGGATGTTTCCGTTTGCGTCTACTACATTTTCAGCCTTGTACCATTTAAGCGTCTCGTCGCCTTCATAGCCTTCGGGAGCTCTGTAAACATA
>JAFLUN010000024.1:6575-8227 GCA_022508785.1 Oscillospiraceae bacterium | reverse complement strand
TGTACCATTTAAGCGTCTCGTCGCCTTCATAGCCTTCGGGAGCTCTGTAAACATATGTTGTGCACTCGTCTGTGTTAAACTCTTTTGCCTTTTCATATGTTACTGTTTCTACCCATTCGCCGCCTTTAGGATTACCGAGAAGTCCTGCGTACTGATAATCGTACTGAGTAATTTTATCACCGTTAATAACGAAATATCTTGATGAATCGTTGGTGGTCGGAAGCTTCAATGTGTAGCCAAGGTCTTTGCCTGAAGCGTCAACTCTGTAAGAAGTCCAGCTCATCGGCTTTGTGAAAATACCCTTAGCAAAAGCATTAGCAAGAGCAATTATGTCTTTATCTGTATTGCTGTAGTTGTCTCTTTCGGCTTGAGTGTCATCCGGTCTGCCGAACATGGGGTAAACGATACCCTTGAGAGCGCCGGGGATATTCTTAAGAAGACCGTTAACCGAATTCATATCAAGCGGTATAAAGTTACCGACAAGACCAAGGCTGAGACCGTTTGTAAGCGCGGTGTTGATCAAAGACTTGTTGTCAGAGAGAAGCTTAAGAATCTGATAAGCAATTGTCAGGTTCGCAGTCTTTTCTCTTGTCATATTGTTGGTCCACTTTGTAAGCTCAAGGTTTCTAAGGTCGCCAAGAGCCCAACCTGCAATAGCAACAAGGAAGCCTGAAAAACCGCTGTTCATCAAGCTGTCAAGTGAGTCAACAGTTGAGCAAATACCGTTAACTGATCTAAGGTCAACATTCAATGTACCTAAAACTGAAAGCTTCTGTGACATTGTAATGTTCAACGGAGCCAATGTGTTATCAAGGAAGTCAAAAACAATTGACATTCTTGTTTCTGTGTCAAGCCTTGTAACTGTTCCGTACGGGCTGTAAGCGTTTTTAGCAGTAAGATTGGCAACAGTCTGATACTGTTCTTTTGCAGCTGAAGCCATCATTGTCATGCATGAAAGAGCCATAACAAATGCTAAGATTACGCTTAACAGTTTTGTCATTTTTTTCATAAACTTTTCCTCCTATGGAATTTTACATTTTAATGTAATGTTCTCCGCATTTTCGGCTGCGAAGTACCGTTCGTGAGAAATGCCGCCGTGCTCTCTGACCATTACCGCCCCAATAAAATAATATAGTATAGAAACGGCAGAGTGGCTTGCACTCCTCTTTGGATGCTCGGACCTGTCACCCACCACATCTCCGCCAACGAAGAACGGGTGGAGACCGATGCTACACATCCGAGTGTTCGGAACCACTCGGACGTGCTGTGAAAACAATTATTTTTGTAAAAAACAAATGTTTCTGCCTTTGGGGGCACTACCCCCACTACACCATCCTTATGGTTGTATTCATAATACAATTTTTTTTACAGAATTTCAATACTTTATTCACGAAGAAATCGTTTTTCTACAAATATATCAAAAAATTTTTTATGTTTTGTGCAAAAAAACAATCAATTTTTTCAACATTTTCACAAAATTGTGAACAAATTGTGAACAAGCTCTGATTTCTTACAAAATCAGTTAAAATTTCCATAAAATTTATGTACTTGACAGCTTTTTTGTCTATTTTTTCCCTTTTTCAATATGTTGTATTGCATAGTTTTTTTAAGCTATATATTGTGTATTGAATATTTAAGTGAAAAATGAACGA
>JAFLUN010000024.1:0-6475 GCA_022508785.1 Oscillospiraceae bacterium | reverse complement strand
TGCCTTACGCTCCTTTAGATGAAGCATAATCTAATATTATTCTGTTACAATTATTGTTTCGTTTTCACTTTCAATATGATTGAGTGTTAAATTGTTAAACACGTCAACAACCTGCTCAATTTTAAGCCCTTCTTCACTTGTTGTTTGGTAAAACGCTTTATATATTCTTCCCTCAAACATAAAGTATGCCGCACAGGTGTGAAGAACCTGTTTTACTCCGTCGCTTTCAATTTCAGCGTCGAAAAGCATATAATAAGCCTCTATTTGATTTGACGTTATTGTTGCGGTGCCCTCTTTTAATTCAGCTGTTCCGCCGCTGTTTTTAATTTCATCAACGATCTTGTTTGCCATATCAACTTCTTCTGCAACAATTGAATTATATTGCGAAATTTTTGTACCGATATTGTTGAACTGTATTCTTGATAAACCGTCTTGTGAAATTGAAATATAGTTTGCGTCACCCATACCCCAACCGTTAGGAATAATAAACACAAATTCTTTTGTCTGATATTTTTTATCCGTCATCAGTTTTTCGGGCATTTCAACATAGTTTTCTCTGAGCGTGCCGTCTTTATCTTTTACGATTTTTCCGTGTGCATCGGTTTCATAAACTCGGATATTGCCCTCCTCGTTAAGCACCGTTTCACCGTTCTCATCAGTTACGTAAGCGTGCTCTACTCCGTTTTCGTCTTTGGCAAGTAAATACCCCTTATTTCCGCAGGCAGAAAATATTGATACCATAAGAATTACAATACAAAATGCCGCAATTATTTTTTTATTCATAAAAATTCCTCCAGTGAAATTTTTTTGTTATTCAGCAACCTGTGTTAATTCCCTGTTACCGTTAGGAATAACGCCTATCCATGTCTGACCGCGGTTAATTGTGAGCTCTTTTCCGTCCTGACCGTAGAATTTGAGGGGAGAGGATGCATCGCCCTTTTTCCATGTAATCTTTTCGCCGTAGCCGTTTGAAACATAAAGCGCATCTCCGCCTGTAAGATCCCACTCGCGAAGCTTCTGATCGCCTTGGTTGCTTGTTTGGTAACCTGTAACATTTGTATACATAACGATTACGTTTTTAACCGCCATCTGCTCTTTTGTGTTTCCGTCAAGCATTGGAGACGTGTTCATAAAATTGAGATAAAGACCTTTTTCAGCGTCATATTTAAACGTATGCTTATAAGAAGATGAAAACGTAACGGTAATTGAAGAGCAAGTGCCTGAGGTTGCTTCGCCGTACGGAGTTCTGTCGCCGCTGGTAATAACCGTAAACGGTGCCCAATCCTCTTTAGTCTGAGCAGTGTCAATTTTTTTGCTTTCCATTGCAGCTGCTAAATATGCGCCCGTTGTATAACCGCAATGCTCAGTTGCATTGCTGTGAGTTGGGTCTTTGAAGAAATAATAGCCCTTTTGAGATTCGTTTCCGTTTGTGCCTATAAATTTACCGTCAACATCCAAGTAACCTTTGCTTGCCAAAGAACTAAGAAGACTGTAAGCCGGTTTGCTTCCGCCCCAATGTGCAAATACTGCATTCATTCCGTAAGCAAGTTCAACGTAGTCATGACGTGCGCTTCTGACGGGGCCAACCTTGGGAACCTGTGAAACGTCGGCATAAATCCACATCATTCTTGTAATTCCGCCTTCAACAAGACCTTCAATAACTATATCCGGCGTTGAAAGTCCCCATTGGGGGCGTGCGGCAGGCGAATTTTCAACCATTATTGCAACGGGACGCTTGCCTGCGGCGCTCTCTGACATTTCTAAGCCCGTGAGCGGATTTATATTTGCCGGATATGCAGGCTCCGTTGTTCCGTCCGTATTTGACTCTGACGGATCGTCTGTTTTAGTGTACTCTTTTCCCTTGCAGCCTGCAAAGGCGAGAACAATAAACATAACTGCTAAAACTACGCTTAAAATTTTAAAAAATGTGCCTTTTTTCATAGTGCTCTTTACCTCTTGTTTTGCTGGAGTTTATAAAATACGTGAATAATAATGTTATTATTTTTCGATTTTTGACTTACCGCCCATATACATTCTTAAGGGTTCGGGAATATTAACGCTGCCGTCCTCATTCAAATTGTTTTCAAGGAAGGCGATAAGCATTCTCGGGGGAGCTACAACCGTATTGTTAAGAGTGTGTGCAAAATAGTTGCCGTCTTTGCCTTTTATTCTAATGCCCA
Source organism: Oscillospiraceae bacterium (assembly GCA_022508785.1). GTDB lineage: Bacteria > Bacillota > Clostridia > Oscillospirales > Acutalibacteraceae > Fimenecus. The sequence goes on along the minus strand of JAFLUN010000024.1, from coordinate 4,295 downwards.
AACGCCTTGCCTGAGCATCACCTAAGTTCGAGCAGGAACCAACCTCAAAATATTTCTGCTGACGGGGGCTCCAAGCCTCAACATCGCAGGATTTAACCTTTAAATCAGCCAAATCGCCCGAGCAGCACTCAAGAGTTCTTACGGGAATGTCAAGAGAGCGGAAGAAATCAACTGAATTTTGCCAAAGCTTGTTGTACCAATTCATACTGTCCGAAGGATGGCATACAACAATCATTTCCTGCTTTTCAAACTGGTGGATTCTGTAAACGCCTCGCTCTTCAATGCCGTGAGCGCCGACTTCCTTGCGGAAGCAGGGGGAATAGCTTGTAAGAGTATGGGGAAGCTCGTCCTCAGGAATAATTGTGTCAATAAATTTGCCTATCATTGAGTGCTCAGAGGTTCCGATAAGGTAAAGGTCCTCGCCCTCAATTTTATACATCATATTTTCCATTTCGGCGAAGCTCATAACACCCGTTACAACCTCGCTTCTTATCATAAACGGCGGAATGTAATAGGTAAATCCGCGGTCAATCATAAAATCTCTTGCGTAAGAGAGAATTGCGGAGTGAAGACGGGCAATGTCGCCTTTAAGATAATAAAAACCGTTTCCGCTGGTTTTTCTTGCAGAATCAAGGTCAATACCGTCAAGGCTTTCCATAATATCAACGTGATAGGGGATTTCATATTCGGGAACAACCGGCTCGCCGAATTTTTCAATTTCAACGTTTTCGCTGTCGTCCTTGCCTATGGGAACGCTGTCATCGATAATATTGGGAATTACGAGCATTATCTTGCGAACCTCTGCCTCCAGCTCGGTTTCCTTAACCTCAAGCTCTTCAAGCTCAGTGTTAATATTTTTAACCTGCAGTTTTGCATTTTCAGCGTCGTCCTTCTGACCCTTTGCCATAAACATACCGATTTGCTTTGAAATAGCGTTTCGCTGTCCCCGAAGCTCGTCCCCGCGGTTCTTTGCGTCACGGTATTCTTTATCAAGCTCTATTACTTTATCAACAAGCTCGATTTTTTCAAACTGAAATTTTTTCCTGATATTTTCCTTGACAATATCTGGATTGCTTCTCAAAAATTTAATATCAAGCATTATTTCTATACTCCTTTTATTATCTATCAAACTCTTTCGCGAGCTTATTTAAGTCTTCTTTGCCGAAAAATTCAAACTCCAAAGTACCTTTTCCGCCCTTTGAAAGATAGATTTTTACCTGTCTGCCGAGGGTTTGAGTGAGCGCAAGCTCAACCTCGTCATAAAAATTATCACGCTTTTTCTCACGCTTTTTGGGACTTGCCTTTTCGCCTGCAAGCGCCGTTTTAACCATTTTTTCAACCTCACGCACCGTAAGGTTGTTATCAATCACCGCATTTGCGATTTTAAGCATTCTGCCCTCATCCTCAAGAGAGATAAGCGCTCTTGCGTGGCCTGCGGTAATTTTACCTTTTGCCACCATTGAAAGAATATTCTCCGGCAGCTTTAAAAGTCTTAATGTATTCGTTACGGCGGTTCTTGATTTTCCAACTCTGTCCGCCGCATCTTCCTGTGTCATACCGAATTCTTCGATAAGTGAACGGATTCCCTCTGCCTCTTCAACCGGATTTAAGTCCTCACGCTGTAAATTTTCAATAAGCGCAAAAACTGCTGCTTCCTCGTCACTCATTTCACGGACAACAACGGGGATTTCCGTAAGCCCTGCCATTCTCGCCGCGCGCCATCTGCGCTCGCCTGCGACTATTTGGTAAGAGCCGCCAGCCTTAGGGCGCACCAAAATCGGCTGAATGATACCGTTTTTCTCAATGCTTTTTGAAAGCTCTGTAAGCGCACTTTCGTTAAATTCTTTTCGAGGCTGCTCACGGTTTGGCTCAACCTCGTTAATTGAAAGAGTAATTATGGATTTTTCGCTCTCTATGGGCGAATTATCCTGAAATAAAGCGTTAAGCCCTGTTCCAAGCCCACCTTTTTTTGCCATATCCGTCACCCCTTACTCTGCTGTGATAAAAATTCCTCCGTGAAAAGCTGATAAGCTAAAGACCCTTTGGAATTTCTATCGTAATATATAATCGGCTCACCGAAACTCGGCGCTTCCGAAAGCCGTACGTTTCTCGGAATAGTCGTTTTATAAACCTTATTTGGAAAATATCTCTTTATTTCCGTAACTACCTGCTGTGTAAGATTAAGCCGCCCGTCGTACATTGTCTGCAAAACGCCCTCAAGCTCAATGTACGGATTATAAAGCCTTTTCACCTGGCGAACAGTCGCCATAAGCTGCGCAAGCCCTTCAAGCGCATAAAACTCACACTGAACGGGAACTAAAAACGAATCCGACGCCGTAAGAGCGTTTATCGTGATAAGTCCCAAAGAAGGGGGACAGTCGAAAAATATGTAATCATACTTGTCCCAAATCTTTGCAACGGCGGTTTTAAGCCTTGATTCACGGTTTTCGAGCTCAATAAGCTCAACCTCTGCCCCGGCAAGATTTAAGTCGGCAGGTAAAATATCAACGTTTTTAAATCTCGTTTTAATTATTGCTTCGTTAGGGTCAGCGCCGTCAATCATCACATCATAAGACGACAGAGCAATTTTTCTTTTGTTTACCCCGTAACCGCTTGTTGAATTTCCCTGAGGGTCAATATCGGCAAGCAAAACCTTATAGCCCTTGTCGCCCACGCAGGCGGCTATTGACACGGCAGTTGTTGTTTTACCCACGCCGCCTTTTTGGTTAATAATTGATATTACTTTAGCCAAAATCCGCCCTCCAAGTATTGTTTTTCGGATATTTCACCCGATAATGCATTTAGTATATCATATTATTTCACAAAATTAAAGAGTAAATATAAAAATTTACGGTTTAGTTACATTTTTTAATGTTTCACGTGAAACAATTGAGAATTATTGTAGGGGACGATGTAGGCATCGATCCGCAACAAAGTTCGATTTTACATTAACCAACGGGCGGTTCAGGGGAACCGCCCCTACAAAATTATTCGTTATTCATTAAAAATAAAATCACCGTCAAATGAATGATGAAAAATGAATAATAGAAGTAGGGGAGGGCTTCCACGCCCTCCCGTTAGTAACTGATAAATTTGAATTTGTTTCGGGCAGGCGTGGAAACCTGCCCCTACAAGATAACCGATTATGCTCCCTCTTTGAGGGAGCTGTCGACGGGGTCGACTGAGGGAGTTATTTCGTGAAAACTTGCTCTTTTTTACTCCCTCAGTCAAAGCTGACGCTTTGCCAGCTCCCTCAGAGAGGGAGCGGATATTTGTTTATCTCTTTAGGTACTGTTTCGCAAATAATTAAATACCGACATCTAAAACGCAAAAGACCCCTCGTGAAGAGGAGCCTTTCGCTGTGGATGTGGGGTGTGAAAGAGAAGGATATGGGTGGCTTTCGCCACTTTATAAAAACGCAGTTTATCGGGGGATAATGCGTTTTTAACTAAGTTAAGTCGCAATTCCTACGCTCTTGTCGTCAAGCTTCGGAATCCTTACGATATATTCAACGTATTCGTCGGTTTCGGTCTTTACCGAATCCGCATCAATCCCTGCGCGCCTTATGGTGTCAACGGCGCTGTTAAGAGTGTTTATAAATATGCGAATATCCTTAAAGCCTTGCAGCATTTGCTTTTTAGGCGCTGTATTCTTGCGAAGCATTTGCTCTATCAGCGCTTCGCTTTCATTCACCGTTAAATGCCTGTCTATGATAATTGCAAGGGCTCTTGCCCGTTGGTTTTCGTCACTTATAGTAAGCAACGCTCTGGCGTGGCGTTCGCTGAGCCCGGCACGGCTGATTTTAAATCTCATTTCATCGCTGAGCTTTAAAAGACGAAGCTTGTTTGACACGGTAGACTGAGCTTTTCCCAGCTTTTTGCAAAGCTCTTCCTGGCTTAAATGATAATCGCTTACCAGGCAGGCGAGGGCTTCCGCCTCTTCAAAATAATTAAGATCTTGCCGTTGCAGATTTTCAAGAACGGCAAACACGGCTGAATCCGCCTCTGAAATTTCACTAATAATACACGGAACGGTTGTAAGGCCGATAAGCCTTGCCGCGCGCAAGCGCCGTTCACCTGCAACAAGCTCAAACTGCTCGTTTTCATTTTGACGGACAATGAGCGGCTGAATTATTCCGTTTTCACGGATACTTTGCGAAAGTCCTTCAAGCTCGTCAAAATCGAAACGCTTTCTCGGTTGATTCGGATTAGGTAAAATTTTGTTTTGAGGAATATGTACTATTCTATCCTCAGGTCTGATTTTGTTCTTCTTCATAATTTGACCCTCGTGGCTTT
>JAFLUN010000023.1:23049-27492 GCA_022508785.1 Oscillospiraceae bacterium | reverse complement strand
AATAGATAAGGTGGCGTGTAACGTGCTCCATACCGCCGTTGTACCAGTCAACAGGTCCCCAGTAATTAAGTTTATCCATGCTTGCCAGAGCCTCGGTGTTGTGCGGGTCAATATAACGCAGGAAATACCAGCTTGAGCCTGCCCACTGAGGCATTGTGTCCGTTTCACGCTTAGCGTCGCCGCCGCACTTGGGGCATTTGCAGTTAACATAAGAGTCAATTTTTGCAAGGGGGCTTTCGCCGTCCTGACCCGGCTCAAAGTTTTCAACCTCGGGCAATCTTAAGGGGAGCTCATCGTAAGGCACTGCAACCATTCCGCAATTGGGGCAGTGAACAATGGGAATAGGTTCGCCCCAATAACGCTGGCGGTTAAATGCCCAGTCCTTCATTTTGTACTGAACGCCGCCCTCGCCTATACCTTTTTCCACAAGGTAGTCTATCATTTTCGCTATTGAATCTTTTTTATTGGTTGTGCCGTTCAGGAAGCCTGAATTTACCATTTCGCCGTCGCCCGTATAAGCCTCTTTTGAAATGTCGCCGCCCTTGATAACCTCAATAATATCAATGCCGAATTTCTTAGCGAAATCATAGTCACGCTGGTCGTGAGCGGGAACCGCCATAATAGCGCCCGTGCCGTAACCCATCATAACGTAATCTGAAATGTAAATGGGAATATCTTTTCCGTTTACGGGGTTTTTAGCCGTAAAGCCCTGAAGTTTAACGCCGGTCTTATCCTTAACAAGCTGAGTACGCTCAAACTCCGTCTTCTTTGCGCACTCGGCTCTGTAAGCGTTTATTTCGTCCATATTGCCGATAATGTCGGCATATTCATCAATAATCGGGTGCTCAGGCGCCATAACCATAAATGTTACGCCGAAAAGAGTATCGGGACGGGTTGTGTAAATTTTAAAGCTTTCGTCAGCCTCATTCACCGAGAAGGTTACAAATGCGCCTCTTGATTTACCGATCCAGTTTTCCTGCTGAAGCTTAACGTTAGGAAGATAGTCAACCTCTTTAAGTCCTTCAAGGAGCTTGTCGGCATATTCGGTAATGCGAAGATACCAAACGTCCTTTGATTTCTGCACAATATCGCTGTGGCAAATGTCGCATTTACCGCCCTGCGAATCTTCGTTTGAAAGAACAACCTTACAAGACGGGCAATAGTTTACAAGAGTTTTGTCACGGAAGGCAAGACCGTTTTCGAACATTTTAAGGAAAATCCACTGTGTCCACTTATAGTAGCCTTCTTCTGTGGTGTCGATAACCCTCGTCCAGTCAAATGAAAATCCTACACGCTTTAACTGACTTGTAAACTTTTCAATATTCATATCCGTAACTTTTCTCGGATGAATACCCGTTTTTATAGCATAGTTTTCAGTGGGAAGACCGTAAGCGTCAAAGCCTATGGGGAAAAGCACGTTATAACCCTCAAGTCTTCTTTTTCTTGAAACTACCTCAAGACCTGAATAAGCCTTGATGTGCCCTACGTGCATACCTGCGCCGCTGGGGTACGGAAATTCAACAAGAGCATAAAACTTTTTCTTGTCGGAATTGTCCTGAGCGTGAAATACGCCCTCACTCTCCCATTTCTCCTGCCATTTTTGTTCAACGTTTTTAAAATCGTAATTCATATTCAAACCCTCTTCCCGTTATTCGGTAATAAATTTGCTTATATCTGTTTCTTCAGCGTCTGCCCAAAGATGTTCAAGATTAAACAGCTCTCTTTGATCCGGCGTAAAAATGTGCACGATAACTGCGCCGTAGTCAAGAAGTATCCAGCCCGTGGTCCTGCCCTCAACGCTTTTAGGCTCAACGCCCTGCTTTTTAATCGCCACCTCAACCTCGTCGGACAGCGATCGAATATGTGTGCCGGAAGTACCCGTTGCAATAACAAAATAGTCCGCAACTACCGTAAGGTCGGTAATTTCAAGCACCTTTATATCAGTTGCTTTTTTACTGTCAAGAATTTTGACAATATTTTGCATTAGTTCCTGTCTTTCCATTAGTTTTCTTCCATCCTTTCTGCAAGGTAGTTATATGCTTTTACTGTGTCAATATGAATAGGTTTGTTTTCTTTTGCATTACTTTCTATCGTAAACGATAGCCCTCTGAGCGTCGCTTTTTCAAGACTTTGCTGTGCCATTGCCCGAACCTCGTCAACATCGGGGTAATTTCTGTCTTCACTCGTAAGGTCTGCAACATAAATTATCTTTTGGAGCAAAGTCATATTATCTTTGCCCGTGGTGTGGTAACGAACCGCCGAAAGAATTTCTTCATCGGTAACGCCTAAAACTGTTCGCAAATAAACCTCGCCTGCCACGGCGTGAAGAGTTACTGTGATTTTTCTTTCTAACTCCGTTAATTTGTGTTTGCCGTCTTCGTCTATAAGCTTTAACATATTTTCAGGCGGTTCATAACGCATTATATCATGAATAAGCCCTGCCGTGTATGCTTTTTGGGCATCTGCACCGAATATTTCAGCTAAATTTCTTGCCTTCTCCGCAACGCAAATTGAATGGTAAAGCCGAGACGGAGAGAGCCTTTGCTTTAGTATCTCCAAAAATTCACTGTTTCTTTCCGTATCCATAAAGTTTTCGGCTCTCCATATATTCAATTATTTCCGGCTCAACCAAACCGTAAATGCTTCTGCCATTACGAATCATTTCACGAATTTCGCTGGAGCTTACGGCAAAAGCGTCCATCGGCGAAATGTGAATGTTTTTGGCGTCAAGCTCTTTAATATATACACTCAAATTGCTGAAAGCGTAGGAGCGAAGCTCGTTTATACTGTCCTGATTTTCACGGGATGCAACGCAAATTGTGCATTTTTCCAAAAGCTCCTTGTGCTTATACCATTTGTGGAAAATCAAGAACATATCAGAACCGATTATAAGATACAGCTCAGCGTTCGGATAGATTTTCAGTATATCGTCAACGGTGTAAATGGTGTAACTGTCGGTTTCTCTGTCCATTTCCATTGTGCTGATTTCATAAATAGGATTTTTGAAAGCCAAACGGCACATAGCCAGCCTGTCTTCATTATCCGCAAGGTCGTCACAGCGTTTGTGAGTAGGCTTTTTATTGGGGATTATCAAAACCTTGTCAAGAGAAAGCTCAGCCGCCATTTTTTCAACCATTCGGGCGTGACCCTTGTGGGGCGGATTGAACGTTCCGCCGAAAATACCGATTTTCATTTGTTTTTCGCCTTCTTTTCGCCCTCGTGAAGCTTCTTGTTATATCTGTATAAAATCATAACTCCGCCGATAACGCCTACAACCTCTGAATTTGTGGCGCTTGCTAAGCTTTCGGCAACCTCTCTCGGCGTATTGGGGCAGGTTTCTCTTAAAACCTTTAATTTTATAAGCTCCCGTGCCGTTAAAGCGTCGTCCGTCTGTTTAATAAGCGTATCTGAAATTCCGCCTTTTCCGACCTGAAAAAGTGCTTCCAACGAATTTGCCTGCGCTCTTAAATTTGCTCTTTCCTTACTTGTCATTTTTATTCTCCTGTTTATAAATCTATTAAGCTAACAACAATTGGCACTATAATCCAAATCGAAGAAAGTATCATATAATATAATATTATTTTTTTGTTTATTTTTATTTTGATTTCGGGATTATACCTTTTCGCCTTTAATAAAAAGTATAACGGCATATGTGCAACTTTGTAAACTTTTTTTCCAGAAACTATTTTCGTATAAGCGCAATCATCAATACGGTATTTCATTATTACACGGGGTAAAAATTCAATTTCCAAAATTTTATCCCATTTTAAAAACATTTGATTTGTATAAACACCGTCGTCATTTATGACTGCTACGGTTTTTCCAAAAAACTTTGTATTCAGTATTGATAAAATCAGCAGAAAAAGTTCAAATTGGAATACTGCATGTAAAAAGAATGCTAAAACCTCTTTGTCTTCCTGTAGCACTTCCGATCCGCTCATAACATTCATTATAGAAATTGCGATTGAAAACAGTGCAATTAAGCCGATACTCATAACCATTGGCGTAAAAAACCACTGTCTGCGGATTTTAGTGCCTCTTATATCTTTCAGTGTACCCTCATATCCTTTTGAGTTATATACAAAATATTTGCAGGGAATTTCATTGATTGTTCTATAGATATCCTCACGAAAACACTTACTGCATTTCTTGCCCGCTCGTTTCTCACAATAACCCTTTTCCATAAAAATCTCCTTAACGGCGTGAGCAAACTCCGCACTACTGAATTGTCATTTTAAGGAACAAAGTGATAAAATATTTTGCAAAAATCTTCGCTACATTCAATTAAGTTATTATAAATATTTCGGTAACTCTTCTGCCAATTTACGAAGGGCGTTTCCTCTATGGCTTATTTTGTCCTTCTCTTCGGGTGAAAACTCTGCAAACGCTCTGCCGTCAATGTAGAAAAGCGGGTCATAGCCGAAGCCGTTATTACCCTTTTCC
>JAFLUN010000023.1:21199-22949 GCA_022508785.1 Oscillospiraceae bacterium | reverse complement strand
TCTGCCGTCAATGTAGAAAAGCGGGTCATAGCCGAAGCCGTTATTACCCTTTTCCTCAAAGCCGATAACTCCGTGACATTCGCCTCTCACGGTGAATTTTCTGCCGTCGGGAAAAACGCAACACACGCACGCAACATATTTTGCCGTTCTGTCCGGAAGGGCTACGTCTTTAAGACATTCCATCAGTTTATCGTTATTTTTTCGGTCGTTGCCGTGCTCACCTGCAAACCTTGCGGAGTAAACCCCGGGGGCGCCGTCAAGAGCGTCAACCATAAGTCCGGAATCGTCTGCAATGCAGGGCATTCCGCTCTCTTTACAACCGGAAACCGCCTTTAACTCGGCATTTTCCTCAAAGGTTGTGCCCGTTTCCTCAACATCTGTCAAATCCACGCCTGCCTCTTCGGCAGTTTTTACCGAAATTCCCAGCGGAGAAAGTATTCTTTCAAGCTCGGCTCTTTTTTTCATATTATGAGTGGCGATTAAAAAGTCCAAAGAAACCCCTCTTTTCTTTTTTCTTGTCATTTTCGTCGTCTTCCTGCGTTTCCTCTTCTGTCGGTTCTTCTTCATCTTCCGAAACAGAATTTTCAGCATTTTCCTCTTCATTTACTGTATCGTCGGCAGGAATATCCATATCTTCTAAATCTGTTTCTTCCGTTTCTGCTTCTTCGTTTACCTCCGGAACAGCTTCGGGTAGCATTTCGTCAAGCATTGCGGAAACTGCTTCGTCAATTTCAGCTAAATCATCATATGTGTTATGAATATGCTCTGTGGGAGTAATATTGTCAAGAAGAGAACGGTCATCCTCTTCCCTGTAATCAATCTTATCGAAAAGTCCGTCTGCAAATGCAGTTGGATTAAAGGGCTGTAAGTCGTCTATCTGCTCGCCCACGCCGATAAACTTAACGGGTATTCCCAGCTCATTTTTAATGGCAAGAACAACGCCGCCACGGGCCGTGCCGTCAAGCTTTGTGAGAACGATTCCCGTAATTTCTGCAACATTCTGAAATTCACGGGCTTGGTTAACAGCATTCTGCCCTGTGGTTGCGTCAAGAACGAGCAAAACCTCACGGTCGGAGTAAGGAAGCTCTCTGTCAATTACTCTGTAAATCTTATTAAGCTCATCCATAAGATTTTTCTTGTTATGAAGTCTGCCTGCCGTGTCGATAATGATTATTTCAGAATCTCTTGCTTTGGCGGCATTGATTGTGTCAAACACAACTGCGGCAGGGTCTGCGCCCTCTTTATGCTTAATAATATCAACGCCTGCTCTGTCCGCCCAAATTTGAAGCTGGTCAATGGCAGCAGCACGGAAGGTGTCCGCCGCACCCATAATAACCTTTTTGCCCTGAGCCTTATACATAGCCGCCATTTTGCCTATGGTGGTGGTTTTGCCTACACCGTTTACGCCGATAACAAGAATTATTGACGGAACGGTAATAAGACCCATATCCTCGCCGCCGTAAAGCAAATCGGAAATAATTTCTTTTATTTTCGCACGGATTTCATTAGGGCTTTTGATTTTGCCCTTCGCCGTTTCTTCCCTTAACTTTTCGGTTATTTGAACGGCAGTTGTGACGCCCACATCACCCATAACGAGTATTTCCTCAAGTTCTGTGTAAAGGTCGTCGGTGATTTCATCGAAGCTGTCGAGCATATCGTCAATAGCCCCTGCCATTTTATTACGGGTTTTTGAAAGTCCGAAATTTATTTTTTTAAAAATTCCCATAGCGATAAATCCTTTCGAGAATTG
>JAFLUN010000023.1:4069-21099 GCA_022508785.1 Oscillospiraceae bacterium | reverse complement strand
AACTGCGTATTCTTTGACATTCTGCGTACATACTGGGCATAACGGGCAACGTTTACGTCGTCAAGCGCCGCTTCAACCTCGTCAAATATAACGAAGGGTGACGGAGTAACCTTTAAAATTGCGAAAAGGAGCGCTATTGCGGAAAGTCCTTTTTCTCCGCCTGACAACAGATTGATGTTCTGAATATTCTTGCCCGGCGGCTGAACCTTAATTTCAATGTCGCACTCAAGAACGTTCATTTCGTCTTCAAGCTGCAGTTCTGCCTTACCGCCGCCGAAAAGCTCTGAGAAGGTTTCCCCGAAGGAAACGTTTATTTTTTGGAACTGCTCACGGAAGCGAACACTCATATTAGTGGTAAGCTCGTCAATAAGTCTTATGAGCTCTGCCTTTGATTTTTCAACGTCGCCTATCTGCTCTGACATAAATTCGTATCTTTCGGATACTTCCTTGTATTCGTCAATAGCGCCCACGTTTACAGATCCTAAGGACTTAATTTCACCCTTAATTTCAGAAAGATTTGTTCGCGCTTCCTGAATATTTTCAATTACAATGCCGAGACCTTGCGCTTCTCTTCTTGTAAGTCCGTATTCGTCATAAAGCTTTGAGTTAAATTCCTCAAACTCGTTAAGCATTGATGCTTTTCTTTCTTCAAGACGGGCAAGCTCGCCGCTGATTCGCTCTCTTTCCCCCGATTTTTCTTTCTCAAGAGTACGAAGAAGAGTTGAATCCTTTTCAAGCTGTTCACGCTTTGAAAGAAGTTCGCCTACTGCCGTTTTGGCGTCTGCACCTTTATTTTTAAGCTCTTCGGCAGAAGCGTTTAATGAATCAATATCCTTTTGAAGCCAGATATTTTTATTTTTCAGCGCCTCAATTTCCGTATTTAACTCTGTCATACGGGAAATGTGCGAGCCTTTGTAAACGCTTAAGCGCCTTATGTTATCCTCGTTTGATTCAATATCCTTTTTAAAGCCTAATATTTCAAGGCGGATACTCTCAATCAGCGCCGAAAGACTTTCTCTGTCACGGTCTGCATTTTCACGGTCACCCGCTATGTCGCCCAAGGATTTTTCCTTTTCCGCAATAAGAGCTGTAAGTTCTATAACCTTTTCTGCGGCTTCTTCGCTGTCCGCTTTGATTTTTTCAATACGGTCAGCCATTATTTTCTGCTCGTCAAGAAGCTCTTTAACTCCCCCTGCGGAATTTTCAAACTGTTCAAGTGCCAGCCTGTATTCACCCTCAAGACGAATTTTCTCTTCGTTATGGGTAATAATGTCGCCTTCAATTCCGTTAAGGTCTGCACGGGCTTTTGCCAAATCCTCTGCAATTTCCTTTGCTCTTGAATCAGTAAGAGCTTTTTTATCTTCAAGCTCTTTGATATTCGCTTTCAGCTTTTCGATTTCACTAATACGGGAAAGCATTCCAACGCCCTGCGCCTTTGAGCCGCCCGTCATACTGCCGCCCGGGTTCATAACCTGACCGTCAAGGGTTACTATTTTAAATCTGTTATTGTACTTCTTTGCCATTGCGACGGCAGAATCCAAATCCTCGCAAACAGCCGTTCTGCCCAGCAGATTTTCAATGATATTCTGATATTTTTTATCTACCGTGACAAGCTCGGAAGCCATGCTTACAAAGCCGTATTGACTGTCAAGCCCTTTTTCCTCAAGATTTCTTGATTTAATTGTTTCAATAGGTAAAAATGTTGCTCTGCCGTTATGGGAATTTTTCAAATACTCAATAGCATTTTTTGCATCGTTCGGTGTGTCAACAACAATATTTTGAAGCGCCGCACCGAGAGCCGTTTCAACAGCGGTTGAATATTTGTCCTTAACGGTAATTAACTGTGAAAGAGCGCCGTGAATGCCGCGCAAAGCGCCTCTTTTAAGTTCTGTCATAACCGCTTTAACTGCGCCCTGGTAGCCTTCCATATTCTTTTCCATATCGGAAAGAATACGAAGCCTTTCCTGCTTTCTTTGGATTTCAAAATTCAGCGCCGCGATTTCAGCTTTAATTTTTTCATCCTTTTCCTGTCTTGTTTCGACTTTAATTTTATATCCGTTAGAGGCGTTTTTATACTCAGTTAACTCTTGCGTGCATTTGTCTAAATCTGCCTTTGCTTTGTCACGCACGCTTTCAAGACTGTGCAAAATATCCTTTCTGTCGCCCAAAAGCTCGTCAATTGATGCAATTCTGCTGTTTAAATCTTCAATTTGCGAATTAGCCGTTTCGCTGATTACTCGGCTGTCCGCCAAAGCTGCCGTAAGCGAGGAAATTTCCGCTGAAAGCGCCGCACCTGCATTTGCAAATTCTTCGTTTTCGTAGCGTAGCTTTTCTATTTTTTCAAGCTCTGCGGAAAGCTTATCCTCTGCGGTCTTTAAGCCTTCCTCGGCCTTTTTCTTTTCCTCAACGGACACTGAAATTTGTGCGTCAATGTCGCCCTCACTTGCATTTTCTGTCTGCTTGTCCTTTTCAAAGCGTTCGATTGCCTCGTTATTATGTAAAATTGAGTTTTCGTAAACCTTTGCCTGACTTAAAAGCTCTGCCGCCTGCTCTTCAAAGTGCGATGTGGAAGAGCGTACCTCTTCAATTTCGGCGTTTATGGTATGAGTTTCTTCCGTAATTGCATTGAGCTTCTCTTCAATTTCTTCAAGCTGTTTTTTAGTTTCTTCGTAGTTTACCTTTGAAATGTCGATTTTTCTGTCTTGCTCACGCAGTCTTTCCTGAGTTTTCTCAATATTATTAAGCCAAATTCCGATTTCAAGATTTTTGCGTTTTTCTGCTAAAACAAGGAATTTCTGCGCTTTTTCACTTTGATTTTTAAGAGGCCCTACTCTGCTTTCAAGCTCTGTTAAAATGTCACGAAGCCTTACAAGATTTTCCTCAGCCTGCGAAAGACGCTTGAGCGCATCACTTCTTCTGTAACGGAAATGGGAAATACCTGCCGCCTCTTCAAACATTTCACGGCGCTCGCCGGATTTTGACGAAATAAGCTCGGCAATTTTACCCTGGCTTACAAGTGAATAACCGTCACGCCCCAAACCCGTATCCATAAAAAGCTCGTTAACATCACGAAGGCGGACTGTTTCACCGTTTATTTTGTATTCACTTTCGCCCGAGCGATAATAACGGCGTGTAATATTTACCTCGTCAGTGTCACAGCTCAGCGTTCTGTCTTTATTTTCAAGGCAAAGAGTAACCTCGGCGAAGCCTGACGCCTTACGGATAGACGTTCCGCTGAAAACAACGTCCTCCATTTTTGAGCCACGAAGGCTTTTCGTTGACTGCTCGCCGAGAACCCAGCGGACAGCATCGGAAATGTTGCTCTTACCGCTTCCGTTAGGGCCTACAACGCCTGTAATTCCGTTATTAAATTGAAGTACCGTTTTTTCGGGGCAGGACTTAAAGCCCTGCATTGTAAGTGATTTTAAAATCATTATCGCCACGCGATACGGCATTCGCACAAAGCGGAATTTAAAATTCGCTTTTGCGCACGGTACCGTTCCTTTCTAAATATTATTTATGTTAGCTCTTCAATCTCAATCTCAAATTCGTCTAAAAATTCTTTACCCTTTATTTTACAATAAAATCCTTGATTTTTCAATGCTTTTTCGTTTCTTTTATTAAGTCCTTTTGCTTTGGAAAGGCTTTTTTTCGACACAAAGACAGTATATGCCTTTCCCTTGTCTTTGAATTTAAGCTTTTCTTCAATAATATTCCGAAAAATATATCCCTCGCAGAGTTCTCTGAATGCCGGGTGGTAAGCTCCCGCTATCATATCGCCCTCAACCGTTTCAGACGAATGAAGACCTAATTTTATGACTTTTATTCCTTCTTTTTCAAATTCTGCGAGAAGGCGGGCGGCAAAGGGAGCTGTCTCTTCCGCATTTGGCGGTAAATATTCGCCTTTTTCGAAAAGTTCTGCAAGATATGTATTTTTAAGCACTACCGTAGGGTAAATTCTTACTGTTTCGGGGTGAAGTTTTATGATTTCACGGGCTGTGAAATAATCTTTTTCAAAATCGCTCCCGTAAAGCCCCGTCATCATTTGAAGCCCCAATGAAAATCCGTAATTTTTTATAAGCTCGCTTGCCCGTCTTATGTCCTCTGCCGTGTGCCCTCTGCGGTTAAGGGACAAAACATCGTCACACATACTCTGTGCACCCAGCTCTATTGACGTAACGCCGTAGTCTCTGAGTATTGAAAGTACCTCGCCGTCAATAAAATCGGGTCTTGTGGACACTCTTATTCCCGAAAACCCGTACCGGTCTAATAAACACTTTGCGGCGGTTAAAAGAGACACCATCTGTTCTCTCTCAATCGCCGTAAAACTACCGCCGAAAAACGCTATTTCAGTATTTTTCGGATTACAATTGTGTGATAATGCAACATTTACCGCATCAAAAACATCGTGTGTCTCTGCGGATTTGCTTTGACCGCTGATTGCCTTTTGATTGCAAAAGCTGCAATTGTTTGGGCAACCGTTATGCGGTACAAAAATGCTTATATTTGCGTGCTTCATAATCCCATCAGTTCCAAAGCGTATTTTGCCGCCTCTTGCTCGGCGCGTTTTTTGCTTGTGCCCACACCTCTTCCGATAACATTACTGCCGTTTAGGTGAATTTCAACCTCAAAACGCTTGTTATGGTCAGGGCCCGACTCATTCACAACAATATATTCAAACTTTTCATCGGGATTTTGCTGCAAAACCTCTTGAAGCATACTCTTGTAATCCTTAAATTCAGGCTTTGTTTTCGTAGCCTCAGCAATAAACGGTAGCACGAATTTTTTTGCGCATTCAATTCCGCCGTCAAGGTAAATTGCGGCAAGAAGCGCCTCAAAGGCATCTGAAACCACAGACGGACGGTTTCTGCCCCCTGTAATTTCTTCCCCGTGGCCGAGCTGTATAGCCTCTCCAAGTCCTATTTCCTTTGCATATTCAAAAAGGGTCTTTTCGCAAACGGCGTATGCCCTTTTTTTCGTAAGCTCGCCCTCCGGTTCATTCTTAAAATTCTCAAAAAGATATTCCGCCGTAATAAATCCGAGAACGGAATCTCCCAAAAATTCAAGGCGTTCGTTATCTTTCCCCGTACCCTTTTCGTGAGCGTATGAGGAGTGGGTAAGCGCTCTGGTAAGCAGCGCTACATTATTAAATTCGTAACCGATTTTCTTTTCAAATTCTGTCATTATCGCCACGCGATACGGCATTCGCACAAAGCGGTATTTAAAATTCGCTGTTGTGCACGGTACCGCCCTTTCTAAATATTTTAACACTGATTTTTTATTTATCCGCCATATAAGCCCTTAGACTTTCCATTGCTCTGTTTGCAAGCACTGCGTAACGCTCCTGCTTGTCCCTTATTTTTTCTTCCAGTGGCGGAACAATGCCGAATGCGGCGCCCATAGGCTGAAAATTCTTGACTGTTTCGTCTGAAATATATCTGCTAAGCGCCCCTATCATTGTGTCCTCGGGCAAAACAAGGGTTTCTTTTCCCAAAAGTCTTCTTGCAAGGTTTTCCCCAGCTAAAAGACCCGACGCCGCAGATTCCATATACCCTTCAACGCCCGTAATCTGACCGCCGAAGAAAAGAAGCGGATTGTTTCTCATTGAAAAATCTGCCGAGAGAAGCCTTGGAGAATCAATAAAAGTATTTCTGTGCATTACGCCAAAGCGCACAAATTCTGCATTTTTAAGGGCAGGGAACATAGAAAAAACACGCTTTTGCTCGGAAAATTTTAAGTTGGTCTGAAAGCCTACAAGGTTATACATTGTGCCGTCGCGGTTTTCCTTGCGAAGCTGCAGATTTGCCCACGGTCTGTGCCCTGTTCGAGGGTCTGTAAGACCGACAGGCTTTAACGGTCCGTAACGCATGGTGTCTTTCCCGCGGGAAGCTAAAACTTCAATAGGCATACAGCCCTCATAAACGTCTTTTTTCTTGTCAAAGGAATGGATTTCAGCACTTTCTGCGCTTATTATTGCCTCATAAAACGCTTCGTATTCCTCTTTATTCAACGGGCAGTTTATGTAATCGTCCTCGCCGCCACGGTCATAGCGTGACTGAGTAAACGCCGCAGACATATCAATGCTGTCTGCCGAAATTATAGGCGCAGCGGCATCAAAAAATGATAATCCGTCACCGCAAAGGGACTGAATTGTTTTTGAAAGCCCTTCTGACGCCAACGGCCCTGCGCAAATTACCGTTCCGTCATACCCTGACGGCAAAACCGTTACCTCTTGCCCGATTATATTTATATTTTCATCGGCTTTAATTTTTTCCGTAATTATTCTTGAAAATTCATAACGGTCAACTGCAAGCGCTCCCCCTGCGGGAGTTTTGCACTCATATGCAGTCTCAACGCAAATTGAGTGGAGATACGCCATTTCCGCCTTTAAAAGACCTGCCGCTGAGTTTAATCTTTCTGCTTTAAGGGAGTTTGAGCAAACCAACTCGGCAAGTGTGGGGAGCTTGTGCGCAGGGGAATATTTTTTCGGCTTCATTTCAAAAAGGTCAACCGTTATCCCGTTACGGGACAAGGCTTTTGCGCATTCAACCCCTGCAAGTCCGCCGCCGATAACTGCCGCCCTCATGCGTTTTCTCCGTCTTTACTCTTGCGTTTCCTCTCAGCCTTTCGCTCGAATTTACATTCTTCATTAAGGCAAACCTCAAGTCCGCCTTTTCTCTTGAAAAGGGATTTTCCGCACTGGGGACATTTTTCATCCGTGGGCTTATCCCAAGTCATGAAATTGCAATCGGGGAAATTGCCGCAACCAAAGAATGTGTGACCCTTTTTAGACTTTTTCTGGATAACCTTACCGCCGCAAAGGGGGCACTGAGCCGTTGTTTCAAGGACGAGAGGCTTTGTGTTTTTGCATTCGGGGTAACCAGGGCAGGCAAGGAATTTGCCGAATCTGCCTACCTTTATAACCATATTTCTGCCGCATTTTTCGCAGATAACATCCGTCTTGTCTTCCTGAAGCTCCACCTTAACGCCCTTCATATCGTCCTTTGCCTTAGAAAGCGTTTCGCTGTATTCGTCATAGAAGGTGTGGAGCATTTTAATGTAATCCGTGTCGCCGCTTTCAACAAGGTCAAGCTCGCTTTCAAGACCTGCGGTAAATTTAACGTTTACAATTTTCGGGAATTTCTCTTTTAAAAGCTTAGTAATTGCTTCGCCCAACTCTGTGGGTTTTAACAGCTTTTGCTCACGAACAACATATTCACGGGCGGTAATGGTTGAAATTATCGTCGCATAGGTTGACGGTCTGCCGACACCCGTTTCTTCAAGCATTTTAATAAGGCTTGCTTCCGTGTAGCGTGCAGGCGGCTGAGTAAAATGCTGATTTCCGCCTATTTCTTTGATTTTTATTGCATCTCCCTCGTGTATTTCGGGGAGCTTTCCTTCTTCCTCTTCGTCGCTTTCATCGTCCGTGCCAAATTCATAAAGGCAGGTGTAGCCGTCAAACTTTACGGAATATCCGCTGGCGGAAAATGAAACATACTTTCCGTTCCCCGCATCATTTGCATTTGCGCCTCTGATTTCCGCTTTAACGGTATCCTGAACGCAGGCTGCCATAAGACTTGCCATAAAGCGTTTCCAGATAAGCGAATAAAGCTTATATTGCTCAGCAGTCAAGCTGCTTTTTGCCTTTTCGGGAGTTAAATCCATTGTGGTGGGGCGGATTGCCTCGTGACCGTCCTGCGCATTGGAGCGCGATTTAAAATAACGGGGCTTTGCAGGAAGATACTTTTCACCGAAGGTTTCTTTAATATATTTATTACCTGCCGCTCTTGCTTCCTCTGAAATGCGGAGAGAATCCGTTCTCATATAAGTAATAAGACCTATTGAGCCGTAGCCCTCAACCTCAACGCCTTCATACAGCTCCTGCGCCACCTTCATAGTGCGCCTTGCCTGGAAATTAAGTTTTCTTGAAGCCTCCTGCTGCATTGTGGACGTGGTAAAGGGCGGAGCAGGCTGGCGGTTTCTTACACCCTTTTTAACAGATGCCGCTGTGAAGGTTGCGCCCTCAAGTCTTGATAAAAATGCATCTGCCTGTTCTTTGTTCGTAATTTTAACCTTGCCCGTTTCATCACCCGTAAACTGTGCTTTAAATGCTTTTCTTGAAGAGGGAGCCAGCATTTTTGCGTCAAGGGTCCAATACTCTTCGGGAACGAAGGCTCTGATTTCATTTTCACGGTCAACAACAAGCCTTACAGCCACCGACTGAACACGGCCTGCAGAAAGCCCCCTGCGTATTTTCTGCGAAACGAAAGGACTTAACGTGTAGCCTACAAGTCTGTCAAGGATTCTTCTTGCCTGCTGTGCGTTAACAAGATCAAGGTCTATTTTTTCGGGATTGTTTATCCCTGCCGTTACGCAGTTTTTGTTTATTTCATTAAACTTAACACGGTTGCGGTCTTCCGTTGAAAGACCTAAAAGCGTTGCAAGGTGCCAAGAGATTGCCTCACCCTCACGGTCAGGGTCGGCTGCGAGAAATACTGCTTCGGACTCGTCCGCCATGGCCTTTAACTCTTTAACAAGCTTTTCCTTGCCTTTAATAACAGCATATTTAGGCGCAAAATCATGTTCAACGTCAACACAAAGTCTTGCGGCAGGAAGGTCTCTTACATGACCTTTTGACGATACTACCGTGTAATCCTTGCCTAAATATTTCTGTATGCTTTTAGCCTTTGAGGGAGACTCAACAATAACAAGTTTTGACATAATTTTTCGTACCCTTCAGTTTTTTATAGTATATCTTCTGCCGGACAAAGCCTGAGCTAATGAATAAACCTCAAGCTCTGTCAGCGCAGAAAGTGTTTGTGATGTAGTAAGTCCGCCTTCTTCTGCGAGAAGGTCAACGTGCTTTGGTGTATCGTTTAAAACAGCATATATCTTTTTTGCTTCTTCGGTCAAATATTCGGGAGTTTCCGCTTTGACCTTTTTAGGTATTTCTTTATTATTCGGCTTAACCGCCGTTTGTTCTTGCGTTTTCTGTTGCTGTTTTGACAAATACTTTTGCGCCCTTTTGATTATCTCATCATCAGGGAAGCGTGTCTTATCAACTATTTTATCATAATACTCGGAATAATATTCCTCTAAAATGTCATTAGGCGAAAAAACTGCAATTGCGCCGTCACGGATAAGCTTATTTGTACCCAAGAACGACGAATGAACCAAATCGCCGGGAACTGCAAAAATGTCTTTTCCCTGTTCAAGAGCCAACCGTGCCGTTATGAGAGAGCCGCTGCGTTCCCCTGCTTCAACAACTATCGTACCAAGCGTTAATGCAGAAATTATTCTGTTGCGCACGGGAAAAGTTGTTCTGCCGGCAGGAGTTTTCGGCGGATATTCCGAAATTACCGCACCGTTTAGGACTATTTTTTCACGCATTGGCTGCATTTCCATTAAATAGTTCGTATTAAGTCCGCAACCGAGCACGCAAACGGTCTTGCCGCCCTCTTCCATTGCGCCGAAATGCGCTTCACTGTCAATCCCTCTCGCTCCGCCTGATACTACGGTAAATCCCTTGCTTGCAAGAGCAGAGGAGAGTGACTTTGCCACGGCACAACCGTAATCCGACGCCTCTCTGGCTCCCACTATTGAAATTGAAAGCTCATTTTTAAGTACCTCTTCATCGCCGTAAACATACAAAACGAGAGGAGCAGTATCTATTTTCTTTAACCTGTCAGGGAAAAATTTACTTTGAGGCGTAATTATTTCCATTCCTGCCGAAACAGCTTCGTCAAAAGATTTTTTCGCATTTTCCAAAGGATATGCTTTGAATTTTTTGACCTTTTGAAGCCCGTAAATTCCCAATGCAAAAATATCGCTTACGCCGGCTTTGTATATTTCTTCGGCGTTCCAATTGTAATAGGACACAAGCTCAAGAGTTCTTTCGCCCTGCCCCAGCGCCTGTGACAGCCAAATCCAATAAACCGTATCATTCATTTTGTCATTTCCCACATAATTATTGACGATGCCTGCGCCGCATTGAGAGATTCAGCTCTGCCCTTCATTACGATAGTAACTTTTCTGTCGCAAGCGTTTTGCGTTTCAACGGACACACCGTTGCCCTCATTGCCGATAACTACCAGCGCGCCGTCGGAAAAGGATGTTTTTGAAATATCTTCAGCATCTCCCGAAACAACTGAGGCAAATGTGTGTATTCCAATAAGCTTACATTCTTCTATTCTTTCTGACAGATTGCTTGCCTGCAAAACGGGCATTCGGAAAATTGAGCCCATTGAGGCGCGCAAAGCCTTCGGATTATAAATATCACAACCGCCTGAAATCACTATTCCGTCAATTCCCAGCGCCTCAGCCGTACGGATTATCGCTCCTAAATTGTCGGGATTTTGAACGCCGTCAAGAGCTATGTATTTTTCGCCTTTTTGAAACTCGAAATTGCCCGTTTCCATTTGGGCGGTGCAAATTATTCCCTGCGGCGAAACTGTATCGCTGACAAGCTTCATAATATCTTCGCTTACAAAATAAACATTTTGCGCGGAAGATAAAACATCTTCTACCTCTGAAGAATATTTTTCCAAGCATTTTTCGGTAATAAAAACAGATTGGATTTTTATGTTTGAAAGCGCCGCGTCCTTGCAAAGACGAACCCCGTCGCACACAAAAAGACCTGCCGACCGCCTTGCCGCCCTGTTATTCGTCAGCTCTTTAAGCTCTTTAATTTTCGGATTTGACCTTGCGGTAATAACATCTTTTTTCATAATAATAAAAAGTTAAACCACGCGCGAAGGAGTTCGGCGTGGTTCGAAATTATTTAAGTGCTGCTTTTGCCTGCTCTGTAAGTGCTGTAAATGCTGCAGGATCTGCAATTGCAATCTCTGAAAGCATTTTGCGGTTAAGGTCAATTCCTGCTTTTTTAAGACCGTTCATAAACGTTGAATAGTTCATTCCGTTCATTTTGCAGGCTGCTGAAATTCTTGTAATCCAAATCTTTCTGAAGTCACGCTTTTTCTGTTTTCTGCCGATGTAAGCGTACTGACCTGATTTCATTACTGCTTCTTTAGCAGTTTTAAAAAGAGTGCTCTTTGAGCCGTAATAGCCCTTTGCCATCTTTAAAGTTTTATTTCTTCTTTTGCGAGTCATCATCGCACCTTTAACTCGTGCCATTTGTATTTACCTCCGAATAAAGTGTTAGTGCCAAAGCACCCAAATCAAATATTATTTATAAGGAACAAGACGCTTAATCTGCTTGCAGTTTGTAGTATCAGCAACTGCTGTCTTGCGAAGATTACGTTTTCTCTTTGTGCTCTTCTTGTTAAGAATGTGTGATTTGTTAGCGTGTGCTCTGATGGGCTTGCCGTTTTTTGAAAGTTTGAAGCGTTTTTTAGCTCCGCTGTGTGTTTTAAGTTTCGGCATAATAAAAACCTCCTAAATAATATACACTATAAATTATTTTGCTGTTTTCGGCGCTAAGAACATAAGCATCTGTCTGCCCTCAAGCTTTGCGGGCTTTTCAACAGTACCGTACTCTGCGGTTGCTTCTGCGAAGCGTTCCATAATCCCGTTACCCAAATGAGTGTGAGCCATCTCACGCCCTCTGAAACGGATTGAAACCTTAACCTTGTTGCCGCCGTTTAAAAATTTGACAGCGTGATTTACCTTTGTGTCAAAGTCATGTGTATCAATGTTAACAGACAGGCGAACCTCTTTTGTTTCAACAATCTTCTGATTTTTTCTGCGGTCCTTTTCTTTCTTTGCCTGGTCAAAGCGGTACTTTCCGTAGTCCATAATTTTGCAAACAGGCGGAACTGCCGCAGGGGAAACCTTGACTAAATCAAGATTGCGTTTTTCAGCCTCACGGACAGCGTCCTTTGAGGACATTATGCCGAGCTGTTCACCCTTGTCGGTGATAACTCTGACTTCCCTATCTCTGATTTCTTCATTGATTTGCAATTCTTTGGTAGCGATAAATAAACACCTCTCAAATTTTTTAAGCAAATTGAAAATGCGGACAGAAAAATTCTGCCCGCACCAATACACTCAAAAAACTGTATTGACCGTTCCGAGAAACCCGAACGGTGAGAGAGAATTTAACTGCTCTGCTTTATTGCTCTGCTATTCTATCAGCAATTTTACCGTTTGTCAAGAGTTTTATTCAATTTGTATATTGAATTTTTTCCGTCGTTATTCTGCTGTTTTCCAGCCGATATCATAAGTCATTTGATTTGTGCAGGGGAATGTGATGAGCATTGTGCCGTATTTCTCAAGCGGACCTGTAAAGGTTACGTTCATTGTAACTACCATATTCTTCTGATATACGCAATAGGTCATTTCGTCATTTACCGCATTGACACCGGCTGTAATATAGCAGGGTTCAAAAGCTATTTCATAAGAATTAACTTTCGCATAGGCCTTTGCAGCCTCGAAATACTTGAGAACCTCATCGGGTGTTCTTGTTGAAAATGCCTTATTAACACTCTCTTCCTCAGGCTTTACGCAAATGTTTATCGTTCTGTACCATTCTGTGGGAACAAAGATATATTCGCCGTCTTCACCCTCTGCATTATCGCCTTTTTCGTCAAGGTCAAAGACAAGTGTGGGAACAACGGATGTGTACGCGGGATAAATCTTGTTTTCTTTGTCTGTATACAGGTCGGAAACCGTAAGTGTGCTTGCAGTTTTGCTGCCGTATACAAACATTTCATTTGTAAGGTCTGCGCCGAAATCAGTTGCGTCTTCCTGAGACTTATTTGAAAGAACATCGCCTATTCCCTCAAGAGCTTTGTCGGCATAAAGTCTGAATGCGGCACGAAGCTCTTTTTGGTTGGGAAGCAAATTTCCGTCTGTATCTTTGAAGAAAACAGTAACATTTTTATATGATATGCTTCCGTCTTCTTCCTTGCTCTCGCTGCCGCCGTGATTTATCCAAAATTCTTCTCTGTAAGAAATTCTTACGTCGTCACATTCGTCTGACTTAACTGTATTGATAAGGTTATTAAAATAACCGAGAACCTTCTCTTCGTTTTCGCTGAATTTAGCAAACTCCTCTGCAGGAATAAGAGCGAGAATACTGTCAAAATAATCTTCGCCGCCGAAGGTTGAAACAAGCTCATAATAAGAGAGCGACACCGTTTTATCGTCAGTCTTCTTTTTGGTATTTTCAAACAGCATTGCCAATTTGTCGCCTGCAATGCCTGCTTTACGCAAATCGCCGTATGTAAAGGTGAACGTAACGTCGCCTATATCGGTTTTAATCTTTGCGGCAGTCGGTCTGTCCACAACCTTTTTACCGCCGCAGGCAGTAAACACGGAAATCATCATAATGATAACCAACGCCAGAGATAAACCCTTAAAAATTACCTTTTTCATAAATATAATCCCCTTTCGGAAACGAATTTAATATTTATCGCAAAGACCTTGCTCGTCAAATAAAAATGCCGTTTCAAGCATAATCTTAAGACCTGTTTCAATCGTTTTCATATCAAGAATATCCGCCGTGTCCTCACGGGTGTGGTAATACCTTGCAGGGGTTGGATCCATAGCCGCTAAAGCAACGGATTTTATGCCGCCCTGCTGACCTGCCGCCGCATCGGAAGAGCCGAATGAAACAGTCGCAAACGGAATGTCAAGACCGCAGATTTCCGTTGCCTTCCGAGCCATTTTCGCCGCCTTTTCATCAAGCTTTACAAGGCCTGACATATCCTTGTTGTAAACGCCGAGATAGTCGTAATCGTGAAGAGTATCAACCGCCATAAATACCGTTTCCGTGCCGTCAGCAGCATATTCCTTTGCGTGTGCCTCGGCAAAGGCCTTAGCGCCTCTGAGCCCGCACTCCTCACAGCCTGTTGAAACTGCAACGACCTCAGTATTTTCAAAGCGAATATTATTATCGTTAAGATATTTTATTACCGCCATTGATGCCATAACGCCCGTAAGGTTGTCATTGGCGCCCATAACGCATACTTTCCAATTCATAAAAAAGAGCACTGCTATAAAAGCAGGAATTGTGAGAGCTTGAACAACCGTCATTACAATTGCGGGAACACCGTTATCTATGAACATTGAAAGCACAGCCATTATAAGCGTTAAAACCAATGAACCAATGCCCAAGATTATCATTGTTACAAGGAATTTTCCGCCGCCTAAGTGCGTAAACCGCCATTCGTAGGCTGAATCAATATGCCCTGCAAAAATAATTCTTCGTTTCGTCTCCCCTGCCGCTTTTCTTGTACATATGACGTTTGACGATGTGCGCTTCGGGAACAGAAAATCAATAAATTCTTTATAGAAAAGAAATTCTGCCAATAAAAGGATTACGGCAACTGCGGAAATCACGATTGCCGCCACTCTGAACGCTCCGCTTGCCTGCGGAACCACATTTAAATGAGCCAAAATCATCAAGACAGACGCAATAATCATTCCTATTCCGTCAATCATAACCCAGCTCATAAAGGCTTTGGGGTGAACATCAAAGCTCTCCCTCTGAACTGTGTCTGCAATTCCGCCCATAAGATTTTCGACATAATCCTGCGCTTTTTGTTCGTTTTCCTCACCTGCAGGGCGAGGGCCTATTTCCTTACAAATCTTTTTTATTTCTCTTACAGTAAAATTTGAGCATTCTCTGACTTTTGAGTCAAAATGTGCATTACTCTCTTTTGCTTTCAAAGCGAATACCTCTTTACTTTGTTAAATAATTGGATTATTTTATCATAAGCGTAAGCGAATGATAAAATTTCGTCCATCTTTGCCGGTATGCCGTTAGGCAGAGGCAAAGGGACATAAAATCCAAAATAAATGTTAATATTTATTTTATCATAAAAATTCTGATTTGTCATCAGTTTTTAAAAAAAATAGCTCAAAAGGATAAAATTATTGACAAGCCTGCTAAAAAAATATAAACTAAATATACATTTAAGAGGAAAAAGGTATTTTTATGGCAATACATATCACAAGACGGGAGCTTAAAATCAAAACACGGCTTTTTGCGGCTCTTGTTATTATTTTAGGCACAATGTCAATTCTTTATTTTGCATTTTGCAAAGGTAAAGGCTACAGTCAAATAAAAATTGAAACGAAGCAAACGGAAGCTGTTGCCGACGAGCCTACAAAAGCTCCGGAACCGGAAACCCCTGACGAACCCGTCTCCGACAGTGAACCCGAGCCGGAAAATCAAGACGGGGTTGAAAACGAAGGCGAAAGTGAACCTGAAGGCGAAAACGAGTCTGAGGCTAAACCTCATATTTCGTGGGAAGCTTACGACCCGTTAGAGGTTCTTGAAAGTGATAATTGGATGCTTACTCTTGTAAACGCCAATCACCCCATAGGCAAAAACTATTCGCCCAACCTTTCCCCCGTAATTGAAGGTTCATCCGTTACTGCGGACAGCAGAGTTTCCTCCGCCTATAAAGAGATGTATGAAGCCGCAAAGGCTCAGGATATTATTTTAGCTCCTTATGCGGCTTATTTATCCTTCTACCGCCAGCAAGAAAATTACAATAACCTTGTGAATAATTTTATAGAACAGGGTATGAGCGAGGAAGAGGCGAAAAATTCGGCAAACACGAGAATAGACGAGCCGGGAACGAGCGAAAGCGGAGCGGGACTGAGCATTGATATTATAGGGACAAGCTCGGATTTTGACAAAACAAAGGAATACGCTTGGCTGACAGCAAATGCGCATAAATACGGATTTATTTTGAGATATCCCGAGGAAAAATTTGCTATAACGGGAGTTCGTGCAAGACCTTGGCATTGGCGTTATGTGGGCGTTGATGCCGCAACAGAAATAAAAACGCAAAACCTTTGCCTTGAAGAATATCTTGAAAAGAATAATTGATTGAACATCTAAATACAATCATTGCAAAAATAAAATAGATAAAAAAAACAAACCTCACGGAAATTTTCGTTGTTTCCCGTGAGGTTATTTTTTTCCTATAAAAACATCTACTAATGCAAATTTTTCACATTAACTTTCTTATTCCGCTGTCTTTTTCTGTTCTTCCTTTAACGTTTGGCTGGCTTTTTTCGCCTGTTTCTCAGCCTTTTTTGCCTGCCGTTGAGCCTTTTTGGCTTTTCTTTCTGCCTTCTTCGCCCGTTTTATTGCCTTTTCGGCTTCATCGTCTGAATTAACAATAATTACCGCCAAAGACCAGATAAGAATTGCGATCATTATGAAAAGCACCGTGAAGAATGCATTTTCATAACGGAGTTCTACTACATCACCGAACACTTGCAGAAGGATTGAATCTGAGCCTAATACACTGCTAAGTGTTGTTGTGCCGTCAATGAGCGGATTTGCAAAGCGTGTTACGAAAACTGCGTTGGATACAAACCCCAAAACCGTACCTGCACCTGCAATGGCGGCTATTATCTTCGGTTTGTTTTTAAAGATTGAAATAATCAAAATAACCAGCGCCAAAACAAGCACTACTGCAAAAAGGGCAAGTGAAATTACAAGGGGACGAAGCTGAGCATTGTGTAAAAGCAGTTCTCTGATATTTACGCTTCCCTCTGACGACGCCAAATCTATCATTGATTTAAACTCGTCAAGCTTTGCAAGGCAAATATAGCCGTCGGTAAGCTCAGTCACTTGCTCGGTAGGGTCAGAGGAGGGCAAAAAGAAGTTTTTAATACCTTCAAGAAGACTTTCCGAATTGAAAATATCCGAAATATTGTTCATAAGCTTCATGGCGTTTGTCCAGTCAAGAGCATAGTAAATCAAATTCATGAAATACGCTATCGGAAAAACCGCAACGGCAAGAACAGCAGTAACGGCTCTGTATGTTATGTCAAAGGCCGTAGACTTTTTCTTTGACTTTTTTTTGATTTCTTTTGCTTCATTTGTTGTTTTACTCATTTTAAACACCTTACTTTCCCCATGAAGAATTGAGCTGTACCGTTCTGTTGAATACAATTCTGTCTTCAGTGGAATCTTTATCTGCGCAGAAATAACCCTGGCGCATAAATTGGAACGTGTCGCCCGGCTTGATATTTTCTGCTATGCCTTTCTCAACAAGGCAATTATTTAACACAATAAGGGAGTTGGGATTAAGAAAATCCTTATA
>JAFLUN010000023.1:0-3969 GCA_022508785.1 Oscillospiraceae bacterium | reverse complement strand
AGGCGAACCTCATTGCCCGGGAAAAGTCTGAAATACTTTTTAACGGGCTCCGCCATAAAGTCTTCCTGCTCAATGTAAATTTCCTTTGAAAATACAACCTTTCTCTTGCCCATTTCGGGGTGGTCGGGGTGAATTTCAACCTCTAATTCCTCGGTCTGCCCGTCAGGGTAATTGTCAATTACAACCTTTAATGGGCGAAGAACCGCCATAGCCCTCGGTGCATTTGCATTAAGATTGTCCCTTACGCACGCTTCAATAAGACCGTAGTCCACGGTGCTGTCTGCCTTCGAAACGCCGATTCTGCTTATGAAATCACGCAAAGCCTCAGCCGGGTAGCCTCTTCTTCTCATGCCGCAAAGGGTAATCATTCTCGGGTCGTCCCAGCCGGAAACTATGCCCTCGTTTACCATTTCAAGAAGCTTACGCTTGCTTGTAATGCAATAGTTTATGTTAAGTCTTGCAAATTCAATCTGCCGCGGCGGATTTTTGAAAAGCCCCGTTTGCTCAATAAACCAATTATAAAGAGGACGGTGATTTTCAAATTCAAGAGAGCAAAGAGAATGTGTTACGCCCTCTCTGGCATCTGAAAGGGGATGCGCAAAATCGTACATAGGGTAAACACACCATTTGTCCCCAGTCTGGTGATGTGAAACATGAGAAATCCTGTAAATTACAGGGTCACGCATATTAAGGTTAGGCGACGCCATATCAATTTTTGCGCGAAGCACCTTTTCGCCGTTTGCAAATTCGCCCTCGGTCATTCTGCGGAAAAGCTCTCTGTTCTCCTCAACGGTTCTGTTTCTGTACGGGCTTTCTTTTCCTGCCTGCGTAAGAGTACCTCTGTACTCTCTTATTTCATCGGCTGAAAGGTCGTCAACATAAGCAAGACCCTTGTCAATAAGAATAAGCGCACATTCATAAAGAAAATCAAAATAGCTTGAAGCAAAAAGACATTTTTCCCACTTAAAGCCCAGCCATTCAATATCTTCCTTTATGGCGTCAATGTATTCGGTATCTTCCTTTTGAGGGTTAGTATCGTCAAGACGAAGATTGCAAATTCCGCCGTATTTTTCAGCAGTGCTGAAATCAATGCAAATTGCCTTTGCGTGACCTATGTGCAAATACCCGTTAGGCTCAGGAGGAAAACGGGTTTGAACATGAGTATAAACGCCCTTTTCAAGATCCTCGTCAATAAAATCGTGAATAAAATTTGATGCTTTGATTACTTCATCCATATATCTTTAACCTCTGTAAAATTTAATTGCCGTATCTATTCTTGCGTTGACCTCATCTGTACCCAACGCCTGCATAATGTAATAAAGGTCAGGCGAATTAACTCTTGATGTAATCGCAACTCTTATAATTGTTGTAACATCGCCCACATGACCCTTAAACAGCTCTGGATTTGCCTTGTATTCCTTAACGTTGGGGGTGTATCCGCAGAGGGTACACAGCTCTTTGATTTTTGCAAACCACTCGTCTTTAGTATCATTTTCCGAATACAGCTCTTTATACTTCGCCAAGATTTCCGCCGCATCTGCATGGTTTTTGCTTTCGGGAAGCGTAATATCAGGAGTATAAATTTCATTATAGAAATATGAGAGGTAATCTCTGACCTCACTCCAGCAGGCAATGTCCTTTCTCGGCTTCGGGTTATCTCTGTCAATATTGAAAATCGCCTTTGCTTTCTCAGGGTTTGCCGTTAAAAGTTCGTAAAGCTCTGTGTCATAATCCTTTGCCCAATCGGTTACATAACCGTAAACCTGCTGTGCAGTCATAAGGGAGATTACATTCTTTGAAACGTCGTTAAACTTAACAAGGTCAAAAAGTGCTCCCGAAACTGACATCTTCTTGAAATTGAACGGGAATTTTGACACGCTTTCCGTTTTGTTTGCTCTGCGCCAATCCTCAAAATTTGAATTAAGTATTGTAAGGATATATTCCTGCACGCTTTCCTTCGGATAACCCTTTTCAATATAATAAGTAACGTTTGCCTCAGGGTCTTTTCTCTTGGAAAGCTTGCGTTTTCCGCCGTTTTCCTCTTTCATAAGCGGCGCTATGTGAGCGTATTTCACGGGGCGGAAGCCCAGAGCCTTAAAAAGCTCAATATGAAGTGGAACGGAAGCTATCCATTCGTCGCCACGGACTACGTGGGTAGTTCTCATTAAATGGTCGTCAACTGCGTGGGCAAAATGATATGTGGGAATACCGTCTGTTTTGAGAATAACGACATCGTTTACGTTTTCGCTCATCTCAATTTTACCCTTTATCATATCGTCAAATTTGATTTTACGGGTAATGTCGCCCTCGGAGCGAAGCCTTACGGTAAAAGGTATTCCTGCAGTTATTTTTTCAATGATTTCCTCGTCAGTTAAATCTCTGCAACGGGCATATTTTCCGTAATATCCCTTTATATCTTCGTTTGCCTGCAATTCGTGGATTTTCTCTAAATCTTCTGCAGTGCAAAAGCAAGGGTATGCTCTGCCCTCTTCAACTAATTTTTTAGCAAATGTGCGGTAAATGTCACGGCGAAGGCTTTGTGTGTACGGTCCGTATTCGCCCTGTTCCGTTTCAAAGCCCGTAACGCCCTCATCGGGCGCAATTCCGAAAGCGGAAAGCCCGTTTACAATGCAGGAAACTCCGTCTGTAATTTCACGTTTTTTGTCCGTATCTTCAATTCTGAGCATAAATACGCCGTTGGTTGAATCAGCGGTGAATTTTGAGGCAAAGCCTGCATAAAGCCCGCCGAAATGGAGATAACCCGTAGGGCTTGGCGCAAATCTTGTAACTCTTGCCCCCTCAGGCAAATTTCTTACAGTGTATTTTTCCTCATAAAATTCGGGAGTTTTCGTAACGTCAGGAAAAATTAAATCCGCAATTTTTTTACAGTCTGTCATATATATCCTCTCAACTATCCTCTTAATCAGGTAATATTGCGTTAGTTGTTATAAACTTAACGCCGTTTTCAAGCATTGCATTAAGGGTTTCTTTTGTGTCAACAGTCCAGCAAGCCGTTTTTACATCGTTTTCGTGGGCTTTTTCAATAAGAGCGCCGTTTTTAAGATTTCTCTTTGCGTTAAATGCAACGGCGAATTTATTGTAAATGCAAATGTCTAACTTTTCTTCCGTAATTTTGCCCATTAAATACCAAAGCTCCATATTGGGTGAAAGACGGCGAAATTCACGCAAAATCTGCGGATGGAAGGAAATTACTATAACGCTGTCCTCAATACCGTAATCGCATATTATTTTGTAAAGGCTTTCAACCTTTTCAACACGCTTGTCCTTAACCTCAATCATTGCCCTTTTGCCGCTCTTCATGCAAATGTCAAGGTATTCCTCAACCGTGCACATACGGGCCTCTGGGTAATCGTCAATATTGGCGCCGTTATTAAACTTAATCGTTTTCAGCTCTTCATAAGAAAAGTCTTTAACATCGCCTTTTCTGTCTGTCATTGACTGCATATTGTAATCGTGAATGATTACCCATTTGCCGTCGGTTGTACAGTGAACGTCGCACTCCAAAGCATAATAATTTTCTTTTGCGGCTAATTGGAACGCCTCAAGGGTGTTTTCGGGCGCCGCCGCTGAAAGACCGCGGTGAGCGGTAAGATGCACATTTTCAGTGTCACCCTCGGCAATTTCGGAAAAATGCAAAAGCGGTTTTGCCACTTTTTTGCCGTAACGCATTTTAACATACACTCTGTTCATTCCGAGAGCCGTTATCGCAGTTGTTCCCGCAACAACAGACAACGCAATTTTCGAATTTCTTTTCATAATTTTACTCCCTTTCACCGCATACTTATAGATTATAGTATTTTAACATAAAAAAAACAAAAAGTAAAGAAAAACCAATTAGTAATTTAGCGATTTACACCCTTCTCTCATAAGATAAGTCTGTCCGCTCCCTCTTTGAGGGAGCGGATACTAATCACTAACAACTAATCTCTATCAACTAAAAAACAGCTC